>JAISTL010000227.1 GCA_031272615.1 Methylobacteriaceae bacterium
CGAAAGGCGTCCGCGACACATGACAATCATTGATCATCGTGATCGCCATGGTTTCCTTGAAAACGGCAGGGTCCTTCGACGTCATCAACGGAACGGTTTTGAGTTCCCACGAACCGAGATTCGGATTCCGGGAAGAGTTGCGCGGCAAGCCGAGGTATGCCTCCAAGGTATGGCCGACCCAACCCTTGTTGAGCTTTCCGGTGTCGGCATAAACCTTGACCCCCAGTTCTTTGGCAAGCTCATGCAGTTCCTTTTTTGCAGCGATGAGCTGGTTCAGTTTCGCAACCGCCTCTTCCCGTTCCATACCGCTCTCCCGGGGCGCTTCCAATCTTCCGACAAAAAGTGCCCGGGAAGCGGCGGGTTGTCTCAAACCAGGCCACGACTTCCAAAGGCCGAAAGTGACGGGCTTCGCGAGGATGTGCCAGACATCCTTGCTTCGCGAAGATGCACTGAAATTGCTCTCATAGCATAGCAACATGCAGTGACAAGTAAAGACATAATAGAGGCGTGTCCCGATAACGATGCCTCAAAATGAGTCCCATTTTTCCCGTGCGGATACACCGGGGCCCTGGCGGATGCCTGGCCCTTTGCAACGACGTTTTCCCGCTACATTTTCCCGATAAAGTAACATTTGTTACTTTTGTGCGTCAAACCGCCCATCTGCGCGGTTTGGCCCGTCCCGTCCGAAGATACCAGAAGAATCAGTAACTTTTTCAGCGTTATGCACATTGAGCGCCAAAACCGCGCGTTTTGCGTCTTGTATTTGTCCGGAACATATGTTATGAAAACTCATAAAAAAGTAACATATGTTAATCCAGAGGCCCGGAATGACGTTCAAGGCCGAATCCACCGCCGCGCTGTTGAGCGCCGTCAGCGCTCTCACCGAGTCTCGCGGCCGTTCGGGTCGTAACGTCCATCGCCGGGTCACGTCCGGATTTGCCGGAACCCTTCGGGTGACAATCCGGCAGAAAGCGGTGTGAATCATGATTTCCAGCGAAAGAGTCATAGCCATCTTCAAAAGCGCGGGGGATGAAATCATCCGCGCCAAAGACGAGTTGACCGCCATCGACGCCAAGTTCGGCGACGCCGACCACGGCATCACCATGGAGAAAATCGCCAACGCGTTCGTTTCCTCCATGACGGGTGAAGCGCCGGGAACCCCCATCAAAACCATCCTGGACGACGCCGCGGGCGCCATCATGATGATCAACGGCGGTTCCGCGGTTCCGTTGTGGAATACCCTGTTTGACGGGTTCGCCGGCGCGGTGGAGAGCGGAATGACGGAAATCGGCGAGGCTGATTTCAAACGGATGGTTAAAGGCGGTCTTGATGCGGTGATGGACCTCACCCCGGCGCGGGTGGGGGACAAAACAATGATGGACGCGCTGATTCCGGGGGCGGAGGCGATCATCAACTCTCCGGCCGACGATATCGGAGAGATTTTACGGGCGGGCGCCGAGGCCGCCGGAAACGGGGCGGCCGATACGGCCCGTTTCATTTCGAAATTCGGCAGAGCAAGAAGTTACAAAGAAGCGACAATCGGAACCGTGGACGCCGGGGCGGCGTCGATGGCGAGTTTCTTTGCGGGCTTGAGCAAAGGGTAGGCGGCTGTTTCGGCCGCCTTTTTCATAATGACAATGACTTCAAATAAAGGGGAATGATCATGGTAATGAAGAAATTCATCAACAATCCTGAAACCTTGGCTGCGGAAACACTGGAAGGTATGGCCCTCGCCTACGGCGACCTGCTCGATTTTGTCGACGGCAATATCGTGGTTTCCAAGGCGCTGAAAGACGCAGACCGCGTCACGATCGTCACCTACGGCGGCAGCGGCCATGAACCGGCCCAAAGCGGCTTTGTCGGCGACGGAATGCTCGACATTTCGGTGGAAGGCGATATCTTCGCCGCTCCCAATCCGCAGGTGATTTTCGAGGCTGTCAAACTCGCCGACAAGGGCAAGGGCGTCCTGCTCCTCGTGCTGAACCACGCCGGCGACATGCTGGCGGGCAACATGGTCATGAAGATGTGCGAAAAGGCGGGCATGAAGGTGAGAAAAGTTGTCACCCAGGAAGACATCTCCAACGCGCCGCGCTCCAACTCCGATGACCGTCGCGGTCTTGCTGGCGCCATTCCGCTGTATCACATCGCGGCGGCGGCGGCGAAAGAAGGCAAGTCTCTGGATGAGGTTGCCGACCTGGCCCAACGTTATGCCGACTCCATGGCCACCATCGCCGTGGCGGCCCGCTGCGCCACCCACCCGGCCACCGGCGCCGAATTCGGTGACCTCGGCGATGTCGATATGGAAATCGGCATGGGGCAGCACGGTGAAGGCGGCGGCGGCCGTCAACCCATGAAGACCGCCAAGGAGACCATTGAAATCATGGCCAACGCCCTGGTCAAGGACATCCCGCTGAAGAGCGGCGACAAGGCGTTCGTGATGATCAACGGCTCCGGCGCAACCACCCTCATGGAGCAGTTCATTCTCTACAAGGATTGCGTCCATTACCTCGAAGGCCTCGGGATCAAGGTCGTCGCCAACATGGTCGGCGAAATCCTCACCGTTCAGGAGCAGGCGGGCTTCCAGCTCAACATCGCCAAATGGGATGACGAGTTCCTGCGGCTCTGGAATACCCCGGCGTGGTCCTACGGCTTCTTCAAGGCGTGAGCCGGCCGCAACAGGAACACAAGAGAAAAGAGGGAGATACGACTATGGATAAAAAAGGGTTTACACTTGCCTATTTCGGCGGCCCGCTGATTATCGCCATATTGGCGGCGTCGATGCAGGCCATCGACCAGTTTCTGGCCAGCAACACCATCATCAAGGACCTGCTCCCCGGCGGCGGGGCGTGGATAGCGTTCCAGGCTTGGGCGTGCTATTTCCTCGGCGGCTGCAACATCAAAGGCGGCATCAGGGCTTTCGTGGCCTATCTCTGCGGTATCGTCATTTCCATCGGCATCTTCAACGGCGCCGGTGTACTCGGCGGCGCCGGCTTCGGCTTCTGGGCCGTTCCGGCTATTCTGCTCCCGACAGTTGTGATCGCCATTACCCTCGAGCGGTTCGACATCACAAGCTATGTGCCGGCATTGTTTGTCGGCGCCGGCGCGTATTTCGGCATCATGGGGTATATCGCGTCACAACCCGGACCGTATCAGGGCAGCTTCGTCGCCTTCGGGTTGGTGGAATTGTTCTATTGCCTCTTCGGTTTGGTGTGGGGCTATCTGACCATTGTCATCCGTGGAGCTTACGACGCGAAGTACAATTCGTGAGTGAGGGGGCGCTGAACTCCCGGTCTCCATGCTTCACGGCATGAAGACCGGGACGGTGTTCATCATTGCGTACGGTAGGTTTTCGGTTTTTCCGGAAATCAAGAGTATCCCTGTTTACAAGACCTGACAACGAACGGGCCGAAGGACACACCTCCTCCGGCCCGATGTTTTCGCGTCATTGACCAAGCCGCGGGCGGTGTTTATGATGAGGTTCGCCCGTCCCTTTCACTTCCCCCGATGCCGGCCGGAGCCGGAGAGGAGAACCCGAAAATGCCGGAGTCGCCCGTCTTTGCCAATCCCGCTCAACAGGAAGTTTTTTCAGTCGTTCACGCCGCCAATCTCGCATGGACCAAGGGCGACCCGGATGATTTGGACCAGTTTTTCCATCCGCGCATGATCGCCTTTACCGCTTCGGACCACAACGCGCGAATCGGTTCGTCTGCTTGTCTCGAGGGATGGAAGGGGTTCGCCGGGGCGGCGCGTATCGACGAGTGGCGGGAACTCGACCCGAAGGTTGAACTCTATGGGGACAGTGCGGTTGTCGTCTACTATTACGATATGTCCGGCGCTTTCGGCGACACGCCGTTTCACTTCACCGGTCGGGACATGTTTTTTCTGGTGAGGGAAAACGGCCGCTGGCTTATTGTTGCCGACCATTTCTCATCCTATCCGGGATAGGCTCCGATAAAACCTGGGGACAGCGGCAATCGACCGGGCGTCGCGAAGGAATCACCCGTTGACGGCGGGAAAAAATCCTGATACCGAAAACGACATGACGCCATCCAAAGCGTCTCCGGCTGGTTCCCTGCACAGGCCTCCCGGATCCTCATTTGAGGTGGCCCCTCCGACCTTGACCTACGGTGGAGGGGCGTTTTTTTCCATGCAGCCTTGTCGTTCCGCCCATGAAAGCGTTCCGCCCATGAAAAAACCGCCCGAAGGCGGTTTGCAACCCTTGAAAGCGTCTTGGAGCGGGCGAAGGGATTCGAACCCTCGACCCTAACCTTGGCAAGGTTATGCTCTACCCCTGAGCTACACCCGCTCGCTCTTGACGCCGCTTATTTGGCAAAAGCTGAAAAGAAAAGCAAGTGTTATTTTTCAAATTTAAGGTTTTCTTGAAAGAGCAAGTGGTCTAAAGAAAGGCGCGCCGCCGCCTGAACCGGAATGGACCCGATGGATACGCCTCTCATGACCACCGCCGAGGAGCTGTTCGAGTGCCTCGACGCCCTGAATATTCCGTCAACCACGGTGATCCACCGGGCCGTTTTCACCGTGCCCGAAGGCGCCGATATCAAGGCGCGGATTCCCGGCGCTCACACCAAGAATCTGTTCGTGAAAGACAAGAAGGGGCGGCTGTTCCTCATCACCGCCAAGGACTACACCGCCATCAACATGAAGCGCGCCCATGAGGCTATCGGCGGCACCGGGCGTCTTTCCTTCTGTTCAGCCGAACAGCTCAAGGAGTATCTGGGGGTGGACCCGGGCTCGGTGACGCCGCTGGCCATCGCCAATGACCACGGCCGCAAGGTGAAAATGGTTCTCGACGCCAATCTCATGGCCCATGACAAAATCAACTGCCATCCGCTGGTCAACACCATGACAACGACTCTTGCCCGGGACGATCTCATCCGCTATCTCACCCATTTCGGCCATGCGCCTGAAATCGTTGCGTTGCCTGAGCCACCGGCGGAGAACGCGGCGGCAGAAGAGTGACGCATCAGAAATCCGCCTCTGCCCTTGCCAAAGGGCCGGGGAATGCCCATCTATAACCCGGGCAATATCTTTCCGTTCGCAATTGTCCAAACAGGAGCTCAGTGTGACTACCGTGAATGAAACAAACGCCCCGTCGGATGTCATCAAGGACACCACCACCAACACGTTCATGAAGGATGTGGTGGAGGAATCCATGCGGCAGCCGGTCATCGTCGACTTTTGGGCGCCGTGGTGCAATCCGTGCAAGCAGCTCTCGCCGGTGCTGGAGAAACTGGTCCGGGCCTCCCGCGGCAAGGTCAAACTGGTCAAGCTCGATATCGAACGCTATCCGGAAATCCACCCGCAACTGCGCATTCAGAGCATCCCCGCAGTCTATGCCTTTTTCCGGGGGCAGCCGATGGACGGATTTCTGGGGAACCAGCCTGAGGCCAAAATCAAGGCGTTCATCGATCGCCTCATCAGTACCGCCGGCATGAACGGCGAAACCGGCGACATTCTGGCTCAGGCGGAAGAACTCATGCAGGCGGGAGATGTCAGCGGCGCCGCGGAAATCTATGCGGCGGTGCTGGCCGAGGAGCCCGGCAATCTGACGGCCTTGGCGGCATTGGTCAAGATTCATGTCCGCCTGAAAGATCTGGAAGGCGCCAGGCGGTTTCTCGACATGGTTCCCGCCGCTGACAAAAACAAGCCGGAAATCGCCGCCGCCCGTGCCGAGGTGGAACTGGCCGAACAAACGGCGGCGCTGGGCGATGCCGGGGACCTCAAGCGGCGCATCGCCGAGGACCCCAAGGATTATCAGGCCCGTCTCGACATGGCGCTCATTGTGAACGCCAAGGGTAAACGCGAGGAGGCGGCCGAGCTGCTCCTCGACATCATGCGGAAAGACCGCGCCTGGAACGATGACGCGGCCCGCAAACAGTTGTTGCAGTTTTTTGAAGCCTGGGGAGCGGCTGACCCCGCCACCCGGCAGGGACGGCGCAAGCTGTCGTCGCTGCTGTTTTCATGATAAACGGCAAGCCGGGCGGCGAGCGTCGATGAAAGGGAACCAATGACATCCGCAACGTTTCGTGACAGTGTGCCGGAATGTCCGGACGTGGTGCCGGTGATCCCGTTGTACGGGGCCATCCTGCTGCCGCGCGCCCAGATACCGCTCAACGTTTTCGAACCGCGATACATGAGCCTGGTGGATGACGTGCTGAAAAGCGACCGGTATGTCGGCATCACCCAGCCGCTGACGGCCGAGGAAAGCGAGACACCGCCCCAACTGCGCCCCATCGGCTGCGTCGGGCGCATCACCCAGTTTCTGGAAACCGGGGACGGGCGGTATCTCACCACCGTGACCGGGGTTTCGCGCTTCCATATCATCAAGGAAATCGACTCGCCGACGCTCTACCGCCAGTGTTGTGTCGATTACCAGGCGTTTGTCACCGACTCCGTGGCGCGCCTCGGGGAGCAGGATGTCGATCGCATGTCGGTGATTGAAACCCTGAAGCGGTATGCCAACGCCACCGACGTGCAGTTTGACTGGCGGGCGATTTCCGAAGCCTCCAACGAGGCGCTGATCAACGCCCTCAGCCTGATGAGCCCCTTCGGTTCCCAGGAAAAGCAGGCGCTGCTCGAGGCCGCCGATTTGAAAACCCGCGCCGAATTGTTCGTCGCCATGATGGAAATGGAACTCGCCAAATCCGGCGCCCGGGACGAGAAGATTCTGCAATGACCGACACACACAACCTCCCTGTGGCCGCGGCGGATGAGCGTTCCCCTGTCGGCAAGCCCGATCGCAAAATGCTGGAAATGCTGATCTGCCCGTTGACCAGAACCGTCCTTGAATACGACGCGCACAACCAGGAACTCATCAGCCGCGCTGCGCACATGGCGTTTCCCATTCGGGACGGTATCCCGGTGCTGCTGCCCGAGGAAGCCCGTATCCTCCAGGATTGACGCTTTCGTCTCCGGTTTTGACCTTGTCGAATTCCGTGACGAAAACGGGGCGAAGACCAGGTCTCCGCCCCGATAGTGTATTTTCGAGCTCAGCGGAGAAGGTCACTTCTTCCACTTGCTTTCGTCAAGCATACCCTCTTCGGTCTTGGCGACGATGGTGACGCCGGCCATGTCGCCGGTGACGTTCATGGCTGTGCGGCCCATATCGAGCAGCGCGTCAATGCCGAGCACCAGGGCATAGGTGGCGGCGACGGCCGAACCCGCTTCCACCTTCAGGCCGACGGTTTCCAGAGCCATAATCAGCATGATGGCGCCGGCGCCGGGCACGCCCGCCGTGCCGATGGCCGCCAGAGTGGCGGTGATCATGAGCATCAGCATCTGATCGCCGGAGAGCGGATGACCGACGGCAAAGCCGATGAACATGGCGCAGATGGCGATGTAAATCGAGGTGCCGTCCATGTTGACCGTCGCGCCGATGGGCAGGATGAACGAGGAAATCTTGCGGGAAACGCCGAGATTCTCTTCAGTGACCCGCAGGGTGACCGGCAGGGTACCACTGGAGGAACGGGTGACGAACGCGGTAATCATCGCTTCCCACGCGCCCTTGATAAAGGTGACGAAGTTCAGCCCGAACAGCGTCATCAAGCCGCCGTAACCGATGCACAGATGCAGGATGAGGCCGACATAGACCGCGAGGGTGACATACAGCAATGGACCGACGACCTTCGGACCCTGCTGGGCGAACACCACGGCAATCAACGCGAACACGCCGATGGGGGCGTACTGCATGATGCCGCCAACGACCTTGTAGATGACCTCAGCCGCTGCAGCGATGACATCGTACAGGGCATGGGCCTGTTTGGCGAGCGTCTCATTTTTGGAATCGCGCAGGTAAGACAGGCCGATACCGACAACCAGAGCGAAGAAAATGATGGGCAGAACATCGCCCTTGGCCAGGGATTCGACGGGATTGGTCGGCACGATATTGAGGAGAACATCCGTCAGCGCCGGCATCGAGGCCGCTTTTTCCGGAGCCCCTTCGGCGCCCACCATATTCAGGCCTTCGCCCGGACGGAACACCAGAGCGACAATCAAACCGATGGACACGGAAATGATCGAAGTGACGATGTAATACAGCAGGGTTTTACCGCCGGTGCGGCCGAGCTGACTCGGCGTGATGCTGGCGGCGCCGGTAATCAGGGAGAAGAGAATCACCGGAACGACAATCATCTTCAGGAGCCTGATGAACAGGGCGCCGAAGAAATTGGCGAAAAAGATGAAATTGGTGGTCACTTTCGTTCCGGGGTTCAACCCCAGGATGACGCCGACAATTGCGCCGAGAACCAAACCTGTCAGGATTCGTATCAGCAGGTTGGAGCCGAAATACCAGCCGAACAGGCCGGATGACTTTGAAGGTGTTTCTGCCATAGTCCCACTCCTTCGCGTTTAGCGTTACTGTTCCAGTGGCACGGGATGTGCCGGAGGAAACAGCTACCGTCCTTGGTTCGACGCGAGCTTCGTCCGGCCCTTGAGTCGCGGCGTTGTTCCCTCGTAAAAGGCACCATCGCGGCAAAAACAAACGGATGTGCCCTCTTGAACTATCTAAACGATGTTTTTACGATTTAAAACCCCCGAAATGACTTCCATTGTTAAAGAAGCGTTAACCATTGGAAAAAAAGGTCGCGACGGGGGCGGATGCACAGGGTCATGTCGCTGGAAAGGCAGGGAAAATACGAAATTTCAGCGTGTTTCAAGCCGCGCCGGTTTCGTCGAACAGCTCGGCGAGCTTTTCCATCATCACGCCGCCCAGTTCATCCACATCATGAATGGTCACGGCGCGCCGGTAGAAGCGCGACACATCATAGCCGATGCCGATGGCCGTGAGTTCCACGGCGCGGCCGCGCTCGATTTCCGCAACCACCGTATGCAGATGGCGTTCCAGGTAATTGACGGAGTTGACCGAAGCGGTGGTGTCGTCAATGGGAGTGCCGTCGGAAATCACCATCAGAATGCGACGCTGCTCCGGACGGGCAATCAGTCGCCCGTGAGCCCAGGCCAGCGCCTCGCCGTCGATATTCTCCTTGAGAATATTGTCGCGCAGCATCAGGCCCATATTGTTTTTGGCGCGCCGCCACGGAACATCGGCGGACTTGTAGATGATGTGGCGCAGATCATTGAGCCGCCCGGGCTCCGGCGGTTTGCCCGCTCGAAGCCATGCCTGCTTGGATTGCCCGCCTTTCCATTCTCTGGTGGTGAATCCGAGGATTTCCACGGTTACGCCGCAGCGCTCCAATGTACGGGCCAGAATATCGGCGCAGGCTGCGGCCACCAGAATCTGCCGCCCGCGCATGGACCCGGAATTGTCCATCAGCAGCGTCACCACCGTATCGCGGAAATGGGTGTCCAGTTCGCGTTTGAACGAGAGTGCCGAAAACGGATCGGTGATGACCCGGGTCAGCCGGGCCGGGTCCAGCATTCCCTCTTCCAGGTCGAATTCCCAGCTGCGATTCTGCCACGCCAGCAGCCGTCGCTGCAAACGGTTGGCCAGGCGCGCCACCAGGCTCTGGAAGTTCTTGAGCTGCTCGTCCAACTGGCCGCGCAGCCGCGCCAGATCCTCGAGGCTGACGATATCCTCCGGTGTGATGATTTCGTCATAGGCGGTGGTGAAAACCTTATAGGGCGCTTCCGCCCGCACCTCCGCCTCGGGGTTCGGGTTGACTCCGCCCTTCTTTTCGGCGCTTTTGTCCGCCGGTGAAGCGTCTTCATCAATCTCCACGTCACCAACCGGGTCGCCGGCGGAGTCGCTTTCGCCGTCCCGCTCCTCCCGCTTTTCCGGAGCGCCGGTGCCGGCGGCCTCTTCGTCCAGGTCCTTCTGGTCCGGCGGGGCGTCGATGGGCACCAGCTCCTCCTGAGCCTGCATCAGGTCCACGTCTTCGTCGCCGACAAAAGAGAACTTCTGCATCAACCGGTGCGCCCAGCGGGCGTAATCCGCCTGGTCATTCCGCCTGAGCGCCATGTGATCCAGAATAACCCCCGCTTTCGCCTCGATGGCGTCCCGCCACAGGTCCACGGCGCGTCGCGCCCCCGGCGGCGGCGTGAGTCCGGTCATCCGCTCGCGCAACAGTAGGGTCAGGGCCAATTCCAGGGGTACATCCTCACGGTTGCGGGCGGCGTTGAAGCGGCCTTGCAACGGAATGAGCCGTTCCTCGAGGACTCCCGAGAGATTGACCGCCATGCCCCGGTAGCGGTTGACGCCGACGGCGTCGACGCGGGTCTGTTCCAGGGCGGTGAACAAAGCTTCGGCCACGGGCTCCGACGGGCGGAATCGTTTATGAATGTCGGGGTTGTGCTCACTGAGCCACAGGGCGACGGTGTCGGCTTCGCCGCGCAGCACCGTGCGTCCGTACCGGTCCGGCGCCGGTCCGGGTTCCGGAAGCACAACATAGGATCCGGAGCGTCGCGCCGTATCCCCGGCAAATTCCACTTCCAGTTGAGGCATGTCGGCAACGGCTTTCAGACAGCCGGCGACGCCCTGCCGGAAATAATCCGACGGGGCGGAGACCACTTTCGCCTGTTTCTGGTTGGAAGCGACCATTGTCGTCACCCCGCCTCCAACAGCTCGAGGGATGCCAGCCCGGAACCGCTGGCGACGATTTCCTCACCGAAGGCGCGTTGATAGAACTCCGCCACCAGGGCCCGCTCCATCTCGTCACACTTGTTGAGGAACGTCACCCGGAATGCGTCGGCGATATTGTTGAAAATACTGGCGTTTTCCGCCCAGGTGATGACGGTGCGCGGCGACATCACCGTTGACAGTTCGCCGTTGATGAAAGCGCGGCGGGTCAGGTCCGCCACCTGTACCATGCGGGCCACCGTCTCGTGCCCGGCGTCGGTGGATTTGTAGTGGGGCGCCTTGGAGAGGACGATTTCCACCTCGCGGTCATTGGCCAGATAATTCAGCGTCGTGACGATGGACCAGCGGTCCATCTGGCCCTGGTTGATCTGTTGGGTGCCGTGATACAACCCGGAGGTGTCGCCGAGGCCGACGGTATTGGCGGTCGAGAACAGACGGAAGGCGGGGTGTGGGCGGATGACGCGGCGCTGATCCAGCAGGGTGAAACGGCCGGATTGCTCGAGTACCCGCTGAATGACAAACATCACGTCAGGGCGGCCGGCGTCATATTCGTCAAACACCAGGGCGATGTTGTTCTGCAGCGCCCACGGCAGCATGCCGTCTTTGAATTCCGTCACCTGTTTGCCGTCCTGCAGCACGATGGCATCCTTGCCGACAAGGTCGATGCGTGACACGTGACTGTCCAGATTGATGCGCACACACGGCCAGTTGAGCCGTGCCGCCACCTGCTCGATATGCGAGGATTTGCCGGTGCCGTGGTACCCGGTGATCATGACGCGGCGGTTGAAGGCGAATCCGGCGAGGATCGCCCGGGTGGTCTGCGGGTCGAAGATATAATCATCGTCACGGTCAGGGACATGTTCTCCGGCCGTGGAATAGGCGGGAACTTCAAAACCGGCGTCAACGCCGAAGACGTCCCGTGCGTTGACGGTGACATCCGGTATTCCCGGAACGTCGGAGCGGATGGGGGGCATAACGATTCCTTCAGTTGTTTTTAAGCGCGGCGGGTTCAACTAGCGCGTTCGGCTAGCAAAATCCAGCCGCTTTCAATACCGCGTGGGCTTTTATGATTTCCCGCAGACGTTCCTCAAAGGCCCGGTCACCTCCATGAGCGTCGGGATGGAACTTCTTGACCATTCTTTTGTAGGTGACGCGAATGGTCTGGGCGTCGGCGGTTTCGTCCAAATCCAGTGTTTCCAGGGCCCGGCGTACCGTTCCGGGAATGACGCGCTGCTTCACTTCCGGCTGCTTGGCGGCCTGGGCGCGCAACTGCGCGTCTTTGAGAATTCCCAACGGGTCGGAATAGGCCCAATCCCGTTCGGGGACATCGGAGCCGTTCTTCCGGTTCTTGCTGTTGGAACTGCCCATGGTCCATGTCGGGCGGTGGCCGATGAGCGAGTCCTTTTGATAGGCCTGTACGGCTTCATCGGTCATTCCCTCGAAATAATTGTATGCGGCGTTGTATTCGCGCACGTGGGTCAGACAGAAATGCCAGTATCGTCCTTCGTGCTGCCGACCTTTCGGCGCCTTGTAGGTACCGGGATTGGTGCATCCGGGAAACTCGCAGGTCGGGACGGCGTTTTCTTTCGCTTTATTCCCCCGGGGGCTGATTCGGATGCGGTCAAACAGTGGAGAATCCGTGCTCATAAAGCTGTCTATCCGTTGATTCATATCCTGTCGCGAAAGTCGCAGGATGCCTTGCGGCCCTCTGCCGCGAAAGGCCGCCTATTAAATAACAACCGCGGACAAATTTCAATGCGGTTTTTCATGGGCGGGGTATTTTTCATTTGACTGGCTGCACGGATTCGGGAAAAGACCTGTGACCGGCGCAACAGGCGTGTTGCGCCGGAAATGGATCAAGGCATGCTTCCCGAACTCATCGCCCGTTATGACCAGCGTGTTCCCCGTTACACCAGCTACCCCACGGCGCCGCACTTTTCCGCCGCCGTCACACCGGAGGTTTACGCCGGGTGGCTTCGGGACATCAACCCTGAAACGGTGTTGTCGCTTTATGTGCATGTGCCGTTTTGCGCCGAGCTCTGCTGGTATTGCGGCTGTCACACCACCGTTGCCCGCGGTTATTCACCCGTCGCCCACTACACGTCTCTGCTGAAGAAGGAAATGGAGCAGGTTGCCCGGCGCCTGCCCGCTGTCATGCCGGTTTCCCATATGCACTGGGGCGGCGGAACGCCGACGGCGATGGCTCCGGAAGATTTGCTTTCGGTTTTGACGCTGTTGCGTACACTGTTCCGGTTTTCCGGCGCCACCGAAACCGCCGTTGAAATCGACCCGCGGGTGCTCACTCCCGAACACGTCGAGGCCCTTGCTGGCGGCGGTGTCACCAGGGCCAGCCTGGGCGTGCAGGATTTCGACCCGGATGTTCAGAAGGCGGTGAATCGCATTCAGCCCTACGACGTGACGCTGCGCGCCGTGAACCGGCTGAGGGAGGCGGGGATCGACAAGCTCAACCTCGACCTCATGTACGGCTTGCCCCACCAGACGACAGCGACTGTCGAGGCTTGTGTCGACCGGGCCCTGACACTGGCGCCGGATCGCATCGCGCTTTTCGGTTATGCCCATGTGCCGTGGATGAAAAAGCACCAGAACCTCATCGCCGAGCAAACGCTGCCGAAAACGCCGGAGCGCGTGGCCCAGATGGAAGCCGCCGCGCGCCGGTTGGAGGACAGCGGCTACATCGCCATCGGCATTGACCACTTCGCCAAACCCGGCGACGCCATGGCTCGCTTTCAGGCGGAGGGGCGCCTGCACCGGAATTTCCAGGGTTACACCACTGACGATGCGCTGGCGCTCATCGGGTTCGGGGCTTCGGCCATCGGGTTTCTGCCCCAGGGGTATGTGCAGAATACAACTCCCATCGCCGGGTATCTCGAAGCCGTTGCCGCCGGCGGGTTGGCCACGGCGCGCGGCGTCGCCCTGTCAGACGCCGACCGCCTGCGCCGCGCCGTCATCGAACGTTTGATGTGCGATTTTTACGTGGACCTCGATCGCGAGGTCCGGAACTCCGCCGTTCCCGATACCGATTTTTCGGCGGAGATAGCACGGGTGGACAAACTGTCACAGGACGGCATTGTCATCC
>JAISTL010000272.1 GCA_031272615.1 Methylobacteriaceae bacterium
TGCGTCCGAGTCGGCGGTATCCGGAGCCGAAACAGAAGATGTTGAGAGCCAGGGTTTTGAAATACGACATGGTCGGAGTGCCCCGCGTTGAAATCAGCGGTCGTCATCATAGCGGAACAAAATTGACAGACGGTGAAAACCACCCGCCCGGGTAATATCCGGAACCGCCGAAGCGGCGTAGTGTCCCGCGGCGGACGGTTATCCCGCGCCTTCTGGTGAAGATGTCATCACGCTGTTGCCGCGGGCGCCCGCATCCTGTATGAGTGACGGGTCAATGCCTTTTTTGACTTGGGGAGGGCGGCATGTTCAGGCGGTTTTTGCGGGCGGTTTTTGTTGTGGTCGCGGTGTGCATTCCGGCTTCGGCCTTTGCCTGGCCGGATTATGTTGACCGGAACCTGGAAACCAGCGGAGAGACGCTGTCGGGCGAGCTGAAAACACGCCTTCCGGCCTCCGAAAAACGCTCCGCCGCGGAACTGGCGGCGCTGGCGCAGGCGGCGCTGAACGCCGATGACCCGGAAATGGCCTCGCTGTTCTATGCCCGCGCCGTCGCCAAAGCGCCGGATAACGGCGATGTGTGGCTGGGCTTCTCCCTCGCCCAACAGCAGTTGCGGCAACGCCGTCCCGATTTCGGCTGGTGGCTTGGCCGGAACGCGAAAACCTCCGCCTACATGACGCTGAAGCTGGCAACCACGCCGAAACAGGCGGCGATGGCGTTTTTCACCCTGGGGAACGCCTATGCCGGCGACGGCGAGTGGCCGCAGGCGCTTTCGCATTACCGTTCCAGCCTGGCGCTGGAGGAAAACGCCGCCCTGCGCGCGGCCTATGACAAGCTGGCGCTGCAGTACGGCTTCCGCGCCACCGGATTCAACACGTACCAGCCGGATGGAACCTCGCCGCGGGTCTGCCTCAACTTTGACGGTGACCGGCCGTCGATGAACGGGGCGATTGACTGGAGCGATTATGTGGTGGTTCGCGGCGCTGCCGATTATTCCGTTCAGGTTGAAGACGGACAGCTCTGCGTCACCGGCCTGAAGACCGCCTCCGTTTATACCGTGACGCTGCGGCGCGGGCTTCCCGGTGAGAACGGCGGCGTGTTGCCTAAAGAGTTCACCTACACCGTGGAGATACCCGGCAGCGAGCCCTCCATCCGCTTCACCGGCATGAATTACGTGTTGCCGAAAACCGGCCGCCAGGGCATTCCGGTGGTGAGCCGCAACATGAGCGCCGCCGCCGTCAGCATTTTGCGGGTCGGCGAACGCAGTCTGACCAACGTGATGTCCGTTTCCGAAAACGGTTTCCTCTCGCAAATCTCCGAATACGTGCATGTTCAACTCAGGGACAGGCAGGCGGTGCGGGTGTGGCACGGCACACTTTTCATTGACAACAAGCCCGAAACCGATGTGGTGACGTCGTTCCCCGTCGATGAGGTCATCCGCGGCTTCCAGCCGGGCGTATACGTGATGGTCGCCGCGCCGCTCAAGGACAACGGCGGTTTGCAGGCGGTCGTCGACGACAGCACCGACCTGTGGGAATACGAGTCGACGATGCTGGCGACCCAGTGGTTCATCGTCTCCGACATCGGCATCACGGCGTTTTCCGGCGGGGGCGGCATTTCCGTGGCGGTGAACGCCCTCGGTTCCGCCAAGCCGATGGCCGGCGCCAAGGTGACGCTGCTTGCCGCCAACAACGAGATTCTCGCCGAACGGCAAACCGGCGCCGACGGATTTGTGACCTTTGACCCGGGCCTGAGCCGCGCCGACGGCGGCATGAAGCCGCGTATCGCCGTGGTTTCGTCTGAGACCGATTACGCCTTTCTTGACCTTTCCGCCGCCGCCTTCGATCTCACTGACCGCGGTGTGAGGGGCGGCGAGCCTCTGGGCGCGCAGAACGCCTTCATCTATACGGAACGCGGTGTGTACCGCCCGGGCGAGAGCGTGTTCATCACCGCTCTGCTGCGCGACGCCCGCGGCCTGGCCATTCCTGAAACGCCGCTGACGCTCAAGGTGTTCCGCCCGGACGGCGTCGAATACCGCTCGCTGCTGACCGCCGACCAGGGGGAGGGCGGCCGTGTCGCCACCATCCCGTTGTTGAGCGGCGTCGCACGCGGCGCCTGGCGGGTTTCGGCCTATACGGACCCGAACCTGCCGCCGGTGGGAACCGCGGGTTTCGCCGTTGAGGATTACGTGCCCGAGCGGCTGAAAATGAGCATCCTCCCGCGGGAAACCCGGCTCAAAGCCGGTGAGGCCGCGGCGTTCGCCGTTCATGCCGATTATCTTTACGGCGCTCCCGGAGCCGACCTCGCGGTGGCCGGGAAGATCGATGTGTCCGCCGCTTCCGGCTATCCCGGATATGACGGCTATCTCTTCGGCCGCCAGGATGAGAAGGTGGAGACCGTCAGCCTGTCCATGGACGAGCCGGGGCGCACCGATGACAAGGGCGATGCCGAAGCCGCGCTCACCGTGCCGGAGGTTGTGTCCACCCGGCCGATGCAGGCAACGGTGCGCTTCGATGTCAGCGAAGACGGCGGCCGCGCCGTCTCCGATACGGTGGTTCTGCCGGTTCTGCCGAAGGGCGCCGCCGTGGGGGTCAAGCCGCGCTTCAAGGGCAACCGGGCGGACCCGGCAACCCTCGCCGGGTTTGACATCGTTCTGCTGGATGAGACCCTGCAGCCGCTTGCCGGGCGCTCCCTCACCTGGACGCTCTCGGTGGTGCACCGGGATTACCAGTGGTATCTCTCCGGCGGCCGCTGGGTGCACGAGAGCAGCAAGCGCCTGGAAACCGTCGATGAAGGCGCGGTGGAGACCGGCGCCGACGGGCGTTCGCTCCTGAATGCCGCGGTGGCGGGGGAACGCCGCTACGCCCTGACGCTGCGGACGGCGGGCGGGGAGGATGACGCTCCGGTGGTGACGGTTTATGAGTTTGCCACCGGCTGGTTCGCCGATGCGCAGGCCGATTCCCCCGATATGCTGGAACTTGCCGTTGACAAAACCGATTACGCCGCCGGTGATGTGATGACGGTACGCCTTACGCCGCGCACCGCCTCCGAGGTGCTGCTGGCGGTGGTCTCCGACAAGGTGTATCCGCTCCGCTCCCTGTGGGTTGAGAGCGCAGGAACGCACGTGGACATTCCCGTGAGTGGAGAGTGGGGAACCGGAGCCTACCTGGTGGCGCTGGCGCACCGGCCGCTGGACGCGGACGCCGGGCGGCAGCCCGGCCGGGCGGTGGGTCTTGTCTGGTTCAGCATCGGCAAATCCGCCCGCGTTCTGGATGTCGCCGTTGCGGCGGAGGCCGTTGTCCGGCCGTCGGGGCCGGTGACGGTCGCCGTGGAAACCCGGGGCCTGGAGCCCGGCGTGAAGAGCTTTGTCACCCTGGCGCTGGTGGATAACGGCATTCTCAACCTCACCGGCTTCAAGACGCCGGACCCGCTGGGCCATTTCTACGGCCAGCGGCGCATCGGCGCCGACATCCGGGATCTCTACGGTTTTCTGATTGACGGCTCCCAGGGCGGCAAGGGCGCGGTGCGCTTCGGCGGTGACGAGGGCGCGCCGGGAGTCCCGCAGCCGGGATTGACCCAGGACCCGCTGATCCGCTTTTCGGGCCTCATCGAGGCCGACGCCGGCGGCCGGGCGACGGTGTCCTTCGTGCTGCCGGCCTTCAACGGCTCGGCGCGGATCATGGCCGTCGCCTGGACCAAGGACCGGGTGGGCGCCGTGGAACGCGAACTCACCATCCGTGACAGGGTGGTGATGGCGGGAACCCTGCCGCGCTTCCTGACGGTGGGCGATTCCACCCAGTTCACCGATGTGCTGCACAATGTGGATGGCGCCGCCGGGGACTATACCCTGAACCTCGCCGTTTCCGGCCCGCTGAAGATGGATGAGGCGGCGCTGAACCGGACGCTGCGGCTTGACGCGGGCGGGAAAGAGGTTCTGCGCGTTCCCATTGGCGGCGTCGGGGTCGGCGAGGCGCGGATCGAGGCCACTCTCACCGGTCCGGACGCCTTCGAGACCCGCCAGAGTTTCCGCCTCGCCGTTGTTCCCGGCTCGCCCGCCCGCTTCAGCACCGAGGAAATCACCCTCAAGCCGGAGCGCGGCTGGTCCGCCACCGCCGGGCTCACCTCCGGTCTGCTGCCCGGAACCGGCATGGTGACGGTGATGGCGGCGCCCGAAGGCGTGCCGGACATTCCGGCGCTGCTCGCCCGCTTGGAGCGCTACCCCTACGGCTGCACCGAGCAGACCACCAGCCGCGCCCTGCCGCTGCTCTATATCGATGAGCTCACCGGCGCCGCGGCGGCCGATGCGGACAACGACGCCGGCGAGCGGGTTCGCGCCGCGGTGCAGCGGATTCTCTCGCGCCGGCTCTCCGACGGCTCCATCGGCCTGTGGGACGCCCGCTACCGGGCGGACCTGTGGACCAACGCCTACGCCGCCGACTTCCTTACCCGCGCCGCCGAAAAGCAATACGACGTGCCGCGCCCGGCCATGGACCGGCTGCTCGGATATCT
>JAISTL010000303.1 GCA_031272615.1 Methylobacteriaceae bacterium
CGATGAAGGTGCCGATGAACGACGAGCGGATGAAGGTGGGAAGGGCCAGTTTGAAATCCGGCCAGCTGGGCAGAACACGGAGAATCTTCGTGGTGATGCGGCGCGACACCGGCGACGCACGGTCCATCCAGTGCTCTTCGAGGCCGAGCAGCGCCTGCGACAGGGCGAACAGACCCACCAGCACCGGAACGAAGGAAATGCCGCCCATCAGATAATAGGAACCGAAGGTGAAGCGCATCCCCGCGGTCATCGGGTCCAGCCCGACGGTGGCGATGAACAGGCCGAGGCATCCGCCCATCAGCCCCTTGATGATGGACGATGAGGAAACCGAGGTGATGATGGAGATGCCGAAAACGCCCAGGGCGAAATAATCGGGGGCGGAGAGTCCGGTAGCCACCTTGGCCAGCTGCGGCGCGACAACCACCAGGGCGAGGGCGCTGAATGTGCCGCCGAACAGCGAACTGGTCGTCGACAGACCGAGGGCGCGTCCGGCCTCGCCTTTGAGCGTCATGGGGTAGCCGTCCAGAACCGTGGCGGCGGAAGCGGGAGTGCCGGGAGTGTTGATGAGAATGGCGCTGATGGAGCCGCCGTAGATGGCCCCGCAATAGACGCCGAGCAGCATCAGAATGCCCGTCATGCCCTGGAACGTGAAGGTGAGAGGCATCAGCAGCGCGATGCCCATGTTCACCGTCAGCCCCGGCAGAGCGCCGATGATGATCCCGGACAGCGTGCCGAGAAATATGATGAACAGGGTCTGGTAGCCGAATACAAAACCGGCGGCTTGGAGGACTTCGTTCATAACCTTGACACCATTCAGCTCATTCAAACAGGACGGCGGCGGGCAGGTTCACGTTGAACACCCGGGTGAAGAAGAACCAGATGACGGCGATGGTCGCCGCGGTGACGAGACCGGCCACCAGCGGCCGCCGTTCGCCCATGACATACATCACCGACGGCATCAGCAGCGCCGCGGCGATGATGAACCCGAACCACTGCATGACCACGGCGGCGATGAAGGCGATGAGCCCGCCGAGATATCCCGAGCGCACGGCGGGGGAACCGAGGGCGACTTCGCGGTCCTGGTCGACGGAAGAAAACGCCGCCGTTTGGACAACCAGCAGCAGGCCGAGAACAATCAGCAGGGAACCGATGGCCCGCGGCCAGAAGGCTTCGCCGGGAATGCCGTCTTCGGAGAAGGAGGTGAGGTTCCGCGAAAAGTGGAAAATCGCGAGACCGATGGCAATCGAGAAAGCGGAAACAAAAACGTTGTATCGTCTCATGGAACCGTCAAACTCCCACAGGTGGAGAAACCGTCCGCGGCCTCCGGAACCGAAGACCGCGGACGGCGGTGTGCGTGCACCTTACTTGGCTTTTTGCGCTTCGGCAATCAGCTTGGCATAGAGTTCGTGGTCCTGCTTCAGCATGTTCGCCGCGTCGTCGCCGAGGATGGCGCCGGGCATGATACCCTGTTTTTTCATGGCTTCCTGGAATTCAGGATCCGCCGCCACGGCCGTGAACATGGCCACCAGTTCGTTCCTGACGTTGTCGGGCAGTTTCGCCGGTCCGGCAAGGGCCGCCCAGGCGCGCATTTCCGTCACGGTGTCGGTTCCCAGCGCTTCCTTGAAGGTCGGGGCATCGGGGAAGAGCTCAAAGCGCTTGGAATCCATCACGCCGATGACGCTCAGCACGCCGGCGTCCACCTGCGCCTTGGCGGTTCCCGGGGTGGTGATGACGGCGTCCACATGTCCGCCGACCAGTGCGGCGATGGCGGGGCCGATGCCTTCATTGTACGGGATGTGCTTGACCTTGACGCCCAGCTGCTGCTCGATGTTGATGGTGGCGAGATCGTAGATGGCGCCGGTTCCGGAATTGGCGACCTGGATTTTGCCGGGTTGCTCCTTGGCGGCGGCGATGAAATCCTTCAGCGTCTTGTAGGGGCTGTCGGCGCGCACCACCAGGGCGCACGGGTCGGCAATCGGGGCATAGAGCGCGGTGAAGTTTTCATAGGTCACCGGCGACTTGCCCTGATGCGGGAACATCGCCAGCTCGACGGTGGTCATCACCAGCGTGTGGCCGTCGGGTTTGGCGCCGGCCACTTCCACCAGCCCGGTGACGCCGTTGCCCGAAGGCTTGTTCTCGGGAACGAAGATGATGCCCTGGGGAAGGTATTTCTTGGCGTATTCAAGGGTGAGACGCGTCGATGTGTCGGTGCCGCCGCCGGGATTCTTCGGGATCACGACGGTGATATTGCGGGTGGGGTAGGTGAGTTGCTGGGCCTGAACCTGCAACGTGCCGACGGTCAGCGTGCCGAACAGAACGGCCGCGGCGGTTTTGGCATAGAAGGTTTTTCTCAACATGTGTTTCTCCGGTTGGTGTGACAAAGTCGCGCGGAGGGTGAGGCGCGGTCCGTTACGGTTATGGCTCTCACTCTTCCGCGAATTTCAAATGACAATAGACGATGGATTTCCGGTTATATGTATAGGTAAGATGAATATCCTTTCCAATGGCGAGAACGGCCGGGTATGAGAATTCGCCGTCCCCGGTTTCAAGATCGTACACGCGGCGGAACGTGTCGCCGTTGTCATCGGACAGCAAAACCGAGAGGGGCGAGCGGCGCCCCCAGTTGCCGCCGACGGGGTTGCACACCAGAACGATGCGTCCCGGGCTCAACTGCACAAGGTCAATTCCGGAATTGTTGTTGGGTACGCCGGTTGGATGGGCTTCATTCCAGCTGCGGCCGAAATCCGGCGAATCCGCCCGGTACAGAACCCCCCGCGTCGAACGCATCAGCAGATGGACACGGCCGGGCGCGGATTCCCAGGCGCTGGGCTGAATGACGCCGTCCCAGCGGAACACCCGCGCCGGGTCGGTTTCCCACAGGGCGTCGGCGGAAAGGCCGGCCCAGGTCGAACCGCTCTTGCCGGCCGCGCCGGGCGGTTGATGCCGGAAGGGGATATCGACGCGCTGCCACCCAGCGCCGCGGCTGCCGGAAATGTCGACAAAGGCATCCCAGGTGGTTTCGGTTTCCACCGAGGAGCACGCCAGCCATTCACCGTTGGACATGACGAGAATCTTGTTGCGCACCGGTCCGCGCGGCGCCGTTTCTCCGGCGACCAGCGGCGCCGGTGGCGACCAGGTCGCACCGCTGTCCCGTGAGACGCTCCAGCGGGTCACCCAGTCATGCACCGTGGCGCCGACCTTGTAGAACAGCCATACGGTTTCTCCGTCCGCCAGAAGCACCGGGTTCCAGTGCGCCAGGCCCGGCTCGGCCATCAGACGGCGCGGCGGCTGCCAACCGCGGCCGTCACCGCGCGCCAGCCAGATCGCCACATCACCGGCGCCTTCCCGGCGGCCGCCGAAAAACGCCGTGAGTTTTTCGCCGTTCGGCAGCAAAACCAGCGTCGACGCGTGGCAGTTCTCAAACAGCCGCTGCTCCAGCGGAACGACAAATGATCTGCTCAGGAGTGAAACGCTGTGTTCGGGCATGGGGCGTTCTCTATACAGGAACATCGTTACTGAAGAAAGAACATATGACGGCATCCATGAGTCGTCAAGGCCGCCGGCGTCCTTCTTATAGTTCATCACGTTCAACGAAACAAATGCGTCCCTTCCCGTCAACGGGAAAGCCGGTCAGCCCTTCGCCGCGCCCGGGTTCCATCCATCCACAGCAAATTGTCGGATATACCCGATGTCCATATGAAAGCGGACAGCGGAACAAATAATTTTGAATGCCGTTCAGGTCAGTCATTCCGAAGTGTGGAGCCGTTCACGGCACAGGAGAGGGTGGGACGGGGGCATTTACCATCCCGGCCTCACGCCCCCAATCGATCACCCGACGCGTACCGCCAGCACACTCTGAATGACATTCAAGTAAACGCTCAACAGAATGCCGCTGTTCAGGCACCACAGCAGCCCGAAAGAATAAGCGAAGGTGAGAACACCGAGACCCGCCTTGGTCGCCCTGGTTTTTCCGAAGGCGCCGCCGACGCTGCACGCCGCCGACGCGCTCAGCGCAAATGTGAACAACAACATGCCGATGAGCAGCCAAAACGTTCCGGAGCCCGGGCGGTTGAGGATGGGGGTAAGGGACCCGGGCAACCACAAGCATATCAACAGAATGCCGATGAACACCCCAACCGCCGATCTGCCCGTGATCGACAGCCATCCGGAAGGGGCGGGAAGGGACCTGGTCGTCCACTTTCCCAGCAGCGCGGCAATCAGAGCAAAACCCGCGCCTTGCGCGGCAGACGCCAATCCCGGCACCACAGGCGTTCCAAACAGGAAAACAGCATCCGCCGTGGACACGTGATAACCTGCGATGACAGAAACAGCCAGCACAACAGGCAGGAACAAGGGTTGCGTCAATGCCAATGTGCCGGCATGAGCTTGTTCCGCCGCCGTTTTATACCACTTGGCCGCATCGAATCTGGACGAGGAAACGCCTTTGCCATGGTAGAACATGTTGCCCAATTGGTATTGCGCTTCGGCATCTCCTTACTCCGCCGCCGTTTTGCTGCGCTCGGCAATCAAATCTTCAAGGGTAGAATCTCCTTGATCAGCCGCCTTTTTGAGCCACTTGACCGCTTCGGTTTCATCCTTGGAAACACCTTTGCCGGAGTAGTATATCTCTCCTAATAAGTACTGTGATTTGGAATCACCGTGCTCGGCGGCCGCGAACTGTTCGGCGGCGGCAATTTTGTCATCCGTGTACTGTCCCTGTTTCTTGGCTTCCCGATACCATTTGATCGCTTCCGTCAGGTCTCGGGGGATGCCGTCAGCTGAATGGTACATTTCTCCTAAATTAATCTGCGCCCGCCCATGACCCTGTTCCGCGGCTTTTCTGTACCATTTGGCCGCTTCAGCTTTGTCCTGGGCATCGCCCGCGCTGTGTTGGTATATCCAACCCATCTCATACTGCGCTTGGGCATGACCTCCCCGCGCAGCCATTTCCCGCCATTTTTTCTCTTCAGTTTCATCCTTGCGGACACCCCACCCATGGTAATACATGGTGGACAACCGGTATTGCGCTTTGGCATCCCCGTGCCCGGCGGCCTTTATGGATTGGTCATAAGCCAGTTTGTACTACTTGGCTGCGGAGTTCTGAACGCTGAACCGGGCGCCGTCAGCCTTTACGGATTTCTCCAAAGCCATTTTGTACCGATGGTAGTCGTCAGATGTGTTAAAAGGAACGCGCCCTCCAATAATGTACATGACGGCCAATTGGAATTGGGCGTCGGCATGGCCCTGTTCCGCCGCCATCCGGTACCACTTGAGTGCTTCGGCCAGAGCGCCCGGACTGAAATACACTTCAAAACCAAAATTCCCGTGATGATTGCGGTTCTCCTCACCCAACCGGTACTGCGCGTCGGCGTCTCCCTGCAGTGCCGCCAAAAAGGTTTGAGCGGACGCATTCCCTTGGGCCGCGGCCTTGCGAAACCATTTGATCGCCGCGGACATATCTTTGGGGACGTCTCTCCCCCGATAGAACATCTCTCCCAACTGGTACTGCGCCTCGGCATCCCCGGCTTCCGCCTGTTCCCGGATTATGTCGGAAATAGGTGGAATCAGCGGCGGAGACACTCGCTGAGAACGACTGATCCATGCAAACGCACACGTTACACACAGCAGGAGTATGGGCAGAATGAAACGCTTCATGGTTGGCCACCCTGTTTGGTCTCCGGCCGATTCGCCGCCGGGGCGCGGCCTGTCACGGGGAACTGATAATAGAGCAAATTCCTGTTGAAGTAAATGACCCGGGCGATGGGCGTTCGCCGCGGAGCTTTACCGGAAAGGAGATAACGGCGGGTCGGCCGGCCGCGGGTTTTGACCAATGGCCGGTTGTTCCCCGGTCGCGTCGATTGATAATTGTTCCTGTCGGCATCGGCGGAGTGACGTTCGAACCCCGCCCGCCGTCTCAGTCTCCCTTCGCTTCCCGGTTTTTCAAGTGGGCGAAGGCCATCCGCAGCCTGCCGTAGCTGAACTTGCCGCCGGTGCGTTCATAGGTTTCCTTGAAGGTGGGTTTGTTGAGCTGCAGCAGCGGGCGCACGGCGGCGCAGAGTTCCTCCAGCTCCCCGGGCGTGAGCAACTCTTCGATGGTGATTTCCGTGCCGATGAATTCGGCCAGATGACCTTCGATGGTCGCCTCGGTCAGCATACGCTCGGCGGCAATCTGCGCCACGGTGAGGCCGCGCTTGAACATGCCGAGGGTCACCTGCCGGGTCTGCCCCTTCGGCGCGCCGCTCAGCCGGAATTTGTCGCTGCCGGTTGCGGCGGCGGTCCTCCGCCTGGCTCCCGCTTCGGCCCGGGCTTCGCGCGGGTCCGGCCGGGCGGGGAGTTTCAAGTCCATGTCCGCGGCGAAGGGCACATTGTAATAGCGCACCTTCTTGAGGTTCTCCAGAAACAGTTGGACATCGCCCTCGAGGTCACGGATGTTTTTCCTGAACGTGGCGGCGCGCTTCGGCCCGTCGTAATTGTCGTTGTACTCCCGCAGCGGCGCCAGGATGCGGGTGACCACCTGCTCGTAAAAATACCCGACGGCCTTGCGGCAGCGCTCGGCCAGCGCCGATGTGTCGCCGCTCTCCTCCGCCGCGGTGATGAAGCCGTCCAGCTGTTTGCGGAACCTACCGGCGATGGCGTTGAGCTCGCCCACCGCCGCGCGCAGGGTTTCCAGCAGTTTGCGCGCCGAGTCGAACTCCTCGGATTCCTTGTCTTTCAACTGCTTGTCGAAAGTCCACAGGAGGGTGAAGAGCGCCCGGAACTCGAAATAGCGCAGCAGCCGCTCCCGCCAGAAGCGCGCCTTGGCGTCGGCCAGCAGCGCCTCCAGCTCCTCCCGCGCTTTCTCGGTTTTGCTGAAGGCCACCGCCTGGGCGTCGGTCATCACCGCCCCGGGCCTGAGCGGCGCCGAGAGCACGATGCCCTCCAGCGTCCGGCAGCGGCTCAACGCCACATAGGTCTGCCCGGCGGCGAAGGCGTCGCCGATGTCGATGATGGCCTTGTCGAAGGTGAGCCCCTGGCTCTTGTGCACCGTCACCGCCCAGGCGAGGCGCAGCGGATACTGGGTGAAGGCGCCGATTTCCTCCTCGTCGAGCTCGCCGCTCTCCTTGTTGAGGGTATATTTGATGTTCTTCCACGTTTCCGGCGCCACGTCCAGGGCCTGGCCCTCCGGTGTGACAACGGTGATGCTGTCGGCGGCGAGATCGGTGACGGTAGCGATTTTACCGTTGAAAAAGCGCCCGTCCGGGTCGTTCTTGATGAACATCACCTGCGCCCCCACCTTGAGTGTCAGGCGAAGCTCGGTGGGCAGCGACATCTCGGGGAACTCGCCCTCCACCTCCCCGTCATAGGTATAGGCGCGGGTCGTCAGCCGGCCGAGTTCATCGCGGTTGATGCGGTCCACCTTGTAATTGTGGGTGGTGAGCTTGATGTACTTTTCTTTCGGCGGCGGAGTGAAATCCGGCAGATAGCGGGCGTTCAGCGCCCGCAGGTCGTCGGCGTCCAGCGAGTTGTTGCGCACGTGGTTGAGAATGTCGATAAAGGTCTGCTCCTGCTGGCGGTAAACCTTGCTGAGCTCCAGATACAGCGGCGATTGGCGGCGGATGACCTGGGCGTGGAAAAAGAACGGCCCGGCGTAATAGGGCTCCAGCAGCGCCCATTCCGGGTTTTTGATCACCGGCGGCAGCTGGAACAGGTCGCCGATATAGAGCACCTGCACGCCGCCGAAGGGTTGGCGGTTGCGGCGCACGGACTGCAGGGTGGCGTCCACGGCGTCCAGCGTGTCGGCGCGCAGCATGCTGACTTCGTCGATGATCAGCAGCTCCATGTTCCGCAGCACATCCAGCTTGGCCCGGCCGAAGCCGAACTTGCCGCGTTGCGGCTGGGTGCCGGGAACATAAAGCTCCGGCGGCAGCTGAAACAGCGAGTGCAGGGTCACGCCGCCGGCATTGACCGCGGCGACGCCGGTGGGCGCCGCCACCACCGCCACCTTGTGGGTGTGACCGCGGATGTATTTGAGGAACGTGGTTTTGCCGGTGCCCGCCTTGCCGGTGAGAAACACATGCTCGGCGGTTTCGTTGATGAATTCCGTCGCCATCTCGAACACGGCGTTGTTTTCAGTGTTCCGATCCAGGTTCATGGCGGCGCTTCCGGTGCGAAAGAACAGGCGGTGAGACTTTAAGGCCCGCAACCATACTACGGCCCGGCCCGCGAGTAAACCCGGTTCTCGCGTGCGCGCGGGCGGCGCACAACCGCGGCATTCCGGCGGTTACTCTGATTTGACGTGAGTGTGACGGTCGTATCACAGGCGGGAAATTGCGATGCTGGAAAAATCTCCCGGCTGTGTTATGGTGAGGGCGCGGGCTTTCGAATCGTTGCGGCAGGTGCCGCCGTTGTTCCGCGAGAACCGTTGCCATGATCATGCACAAACCGAATGATTATTATGAAGGTTTGGTGCGGGAGTTGCTC
>JAISTL010000006.1 GCA_031272615.1 Methylobacteriaceae bacterium
GGGCTGGTAGGGCGTGTAGGCGGTCAGGAACTCCGAGCGCTGGATCAGGTGGTCGACGCTGGCCGGGACGTGGTGGCGGTAGGCGCCGGCGCCGCAGAAGAACGGCGCGTCGGCGGCACAGATGTTTTCACCGGCGAGGGCCGTCAGCCGGCGTTCCACCTCGAATTCCGGGGCGGCCGGGGGGAGATCGGGCGGTTCCTTGAGGAGTTTGCTTTCGGGAATATCCACGAACAGTTCGTCAATGGAGTTCACGCCGATGCGCGCCAGCATTTCGGCGCGGTCTTCATCCGTCAGCGGAAGATAGCGCATAGTCTGATGTGTCCTTCATCTGGTACAGTCGATTAGCCGGTTTCCCGCCCGGCGCCCCGGGCGAACGGAAAACGTCAGGACAGGGTCATGAGATAGTCGGCGTAGGCCTTCTCATCCATCAGGCCGTCGAGCTGCGCCGCGTCGATGTTCTTCACCTTGAAGAACCAGCCGGCGCCCATGGCGTCCTCATTGACGGAAACCGGGTTGCCTTCCAGGGATTCGTTGATTTCCACGACTTCTCCGTCCACCGGGGCATAAATCTCGCTGGCGGCCTTGACGCTCTCGACTACGGCGCATTCCTCGCCTTTTTTGATGACCTTGCCGATTTCCGGCAGCTCGACGAAGACCACATCCCCCAGTTGTTCCTGGGCGTAATCGGAAATGCCGACCACTCCGACATCACCGTCAACAGAGATATATTCATGATCTTTGGTGTAGTAAACTGAACTCATGGCTTGATTCCTTCACTGGACTGACAACTTCAACGTTTGTAGGCGTGGGGCACGAAGGGCATGGCGGCGACCCGCGCCTCGACCGGTTTGCCCCGCACCATCAGGCGCACGGCCGCGCCGGGGGTTGCGTGACTCTTTTTGATATAGCCCATGGCGACAGGGCCGTTGACCGACGGGCCGAAACCGCCGGAGGTGATAACGCCGAGCGGCGTACCGTCGGGAGCAAGGATTTCAGTGCCGTCCCGCGCCGGAACCCGGCCTTCCGGAAGAATGCCGACGCGCAGGCGTTCAACGCCGTCGCGAATCTGCCGCTGGACAACCGCCGCTCCGGGAAAGCCGCCGGATTCCCGCCGCCGCTTCTGGATGGACCACAACAGATCGGCCTCCACCGGCGTTGTCCGGGTGTCGATATCGTGGCCGTAAAGGCAGAGACCCGCTTCAAGACGAAGGGAATCCCGGGCGCCGAGGCCGACGGGGCGCACGCGGTCATCGGCGAGCAGCCTGCGCCACAGCGCAACCACATCGCCATCGGCGACGGACAGCTCAAAGCCGTCCTCGCCGGTATAGCCGGAACGCGAAATCCGCGCCGCGATGCCGCCGACGGTACAGACGGCAACACTCATGAAGCCCATGGCGGCGACATCGGCGCCGAGGTCAGCCAGTACGGCTTCGGCCTTCGGGCCCTGCAGGGCGACGAGGGCCCAGGACTCTTTGCGTTCAAGGGTGATGCCGGCGGGCAGATGCGCCGAGATATGGGCGAAATCCGCCTCCTTTGTCGCCGCGTTGACCACCAGCGTCAGAGTGCCGTCCTGACCCGGGTCGGCGGAGCGGGACACCATCAGATCGTCAAGGATGCCGCCGTCGGCGTTGAGAAGTTGGGAAT
The DNA here is from genome assembly GCA_031272615.1 of Methylobacteriaceae bacterium. Lineage (GTDB taxonomy): Bacteria > Pseudomonadota > Alphaproteobacteria > Rhizobiales > Beijerinckiaceae > Hohaiivirga. The sequence goes on from JAISTL010000006.1 coordinate 1,645, forward strand.
AGCGCTGTTTTCCGGGTTTCAGGGTGAGGATGTCGGCGGGGATCAGCGTTTCGAGAAACCCGGCAACCGTGGCGTGGTCAACGCCCTTGAGCAGCGCCTGGCCCATGTGGGACACATCGAACAATCCGGCGGACGCGCGGGTGGCGAGGTGTTCGGCGATAATGCCGCCGGGATACTGAACGGGCATTTTATACCCGGCAAAAGGTACGATACGCGCTCCGAGAATCTCATGTTCCCCGAAAAGCGGGGTGGTTTTCAGTTCTTCCTGTTCTGAGGATGCGGAATGCATTGATCGGTATTCCTTTCCCGGAAAGACAAAACCGTTTTCGCCTCCCCGTTTTTCCCGCGGATGGATGTCTCAGGTTATCCCATTGTTATGCTGCGAAGAAATGACGGCTCTGTCAGCTTGCGGGCAAATGCCCTGCCCCTGTACAATTTATTTTGAACAACAGCAATCATCGGAATGATTGACAATCCGATTTTAAACAATATTTCCGGCAAAATCAAGGAGGCCGGAAAAGGCTCAGCGGGCGGGCAGACAAAAGAACGTCATCCTGTTCAAATTTACGCTCACCGATGCCGGCGGTCGCTCCCACGGACGGGAGTTGTCGCTTACCCTGAGGCTGAGCCGCGCCGGAACGCCGATATGGGGGACGGCCATCTGCAGATGTTCCTCGACGAAGTTGTGATAGATTGTCGAAATATGCGCCGGTCCGTTGCCGCTCAAAGGTTCGACAACCAGGTCCAGCCTGACGGCGGAGGACTCGGAAAACACCATGTCCAATCCGATATCGGAGGTGGCGGAACAGTCCACCGCCCGCGAATAGGTCAGCAGCGCCGATTTCCGGTCTCCGGAAAAGGCAGCGGTCAACCTGCCGGTGTCGCCGGTGATGTCGGCATCGTTCGACGTCAGGTCTTCGCCCCCCACCTGGAAGACCCGGGCGGGATCCAGCGGTTCCAGGGTTTTGCGGGCGAACCGCAGCATCCAGATACTGGTCCGGTTTTCGGTTTTCAACGGGTTGATGGTCCAGTAAACCGGGCGGAAGCGCGAGAAATTCAGAAATGACCGGAAGTATGTCGGGTCCCGGTCCAGCATGGTGAGATTGGCGATGAACAGCCCGAGGAAGCCGAAAGCCGACAGGGCGGCGCATACCGGACGCCGCCGCGCCAGAACAAACGCCGCAAGCACAAGCATGGAGTGCGGGAAGAACAGGTAGCGCTGGTTGTGCCCGTATTCTCTGGTGTAGAGGTCGAAAAACTCCGGGGTCAGGCGGGAGGCGGCGACGAGAGTTGACGCCAGAAACAGCGCGACAACCACAATCCAGGCCAAGACCAGCCGGTTTTCCGGGCAATCGGGGGTATCGTCGCGTTTCAGGTTGAGAGCAAAGGCGGCGATCATCGCCGATACGACCAGCCCCACACTGTAGAGACTGCCGGAGCCGGTCATTTCAAACACCGACATGCGGAACAGAGATGCCAGGAATTCCCGGAACACGGTTAAGCTTGCGCCGACCGCGGCAACATCGCCGGCGACCCGGGGTGAAAACAGCGTGCAGCCCAGTTGGAGCAGGGCGGCGACGAACAGTCCCCAATGGAGTTCGCGGTTATTTTCACTTTTGACGATAAACAGCTTCAGAACGACAAACGGCGCCAGAAACACGGCGAAGGGGCCGTTGAGACCGAACAGGATGACGACGAGCCAATTCATGATCCGGCTGTTGGTTCCGCGGTAGCCGAGGGCATAGGCGGTCAGCGCCGTTCCCGTCACCCATTGCACCGTGGACAGGCCCAGCAGCGTGTACCTGTCTGTCGGTTGCAGGAAAATGAGGAGCACGGCTGCTCCGGCGAGTAGCGGCCGCAGGTTGAGGCTGAGCAGGTTTTGCAAAAGGATGACAATCGCCAGAGCATAGATCAGCAGGGTCCCGGCAAAACAGACCGTCGGCTGCCAACCATAATCCACCAGGGAGGCGGCATAGGCGACGATACGCACCGGCGTATGCAGATACCCCATATACGGCAGAATCAGCGAGACAATCCCGGCGGCCTCGGCTTGACTGAGGAATGCCGCGTCTTCGCCGACCATCAGGTCGGCCACGGCCTCGACGCGGATCGCCCTGGCCCACAGCACAACGAAACACGCCGCCGTGACAACAGCGACCAACAGCGGGAAGAAGCGGGGATTGTTTCCAACGGTTCGAGTTTGCGCAACACCGGTGCCGGTTGTCATATCATGATAATCCGAAAATACTTGTGGCAGGCACGAAAAAAGGCCGCAGACGTGTCACGGGGTTGTTCCCGGACGGGATGACCCGCGAGTCCGTTGTCGTACCCCGCTTGCAAGCGTAACACACCGGGAGTGCAAAAGGAAGGCGAGTTTTCGGTTTGGAGATTTCGACACGGAACGGCTCCCCCGTGCCGTTTCCCCGCAGGGTACAGCGGAAGACGCCGGGTTTTACAGACTGTCCTTCACACTCCCTATCGAACCGGGCGCGATACCGGCGAGCGTTTCGGCGTCAGTTCCCTGAGGCGCCGCATCGGCCGGTAACCTGAAACCGCGCACAATCATCAACACACGCAACGAAATCATGCTCTTGATGGTGTGCAGGATCCGCGCCGAAAGCCGACTGTCCGGAAAACACGAATTGCCCTTGTTTCTTTGCGCAACAGGTTTTCAGATTAAGCTGCCTTTAACTTCGCGCGACTATAACAGGTTCTATCCGAAAGTCATGTTCCGGTTGGTGTTGAATTCATTCATGCGTACCCTGAGAAGATCCGTTTCCCCCTATGAGTCGGCATGGGATATCCTGTCGGACCTCTTTGCCCGCCGCGCATGTGAAGTGATCGGTTGGGTGCTGCTGGTCGCAAGCGTGGGTATGATCATCGCGCTGGCGACGTGGTCTGCTCTCGACCCGAGCTTGAGTCATGCCACCGCCGGGCCTGTCGGCAACTATCTCGGTCGTCCCGGCGCCGTTGTTTCCGATCTGTTGATGCAGTTTTTCGGAGTCGGCGCGGTGGCGCTGGTCATTCCGCTGTTTTGGTGGGGGTGGCGTCTGGCGCTCAGCAACCGCCTGGACAAATGCTTGAGCCGCGTGTTGTTGTGGGTGTTCGGTTGCGCCTCGGCATCGATTCTCGCCGGTTCTCTGCCGGTGACGTCGCATTGGCCGCTGCCCACGGGTCTCGGCGGCCTGGCGGGCGATTACCTGCTGGGCCTCATCAATTCTCTCATCGGGGCGACGCCCGGCTCCAGGTCGTTGCCGGTCGGCGCCGTCAGCGCCGTTGCCGCCATTCTCGCGGTGACCGCCGCCTGTTCGACCTCCGCCGTCGGCGCCGACGACACCGAAGAGGAAACGGCGACCGCTCCGGCCGCTCTGCGGCGCGGGAGCGGAGAGGAACCGTCCCGCTGGGATGAGGATACCGGTTCTGCCGCCAATGATGAACCCGGCCTCGGCATCCTGTCGCTGGGGGCGCTCATCCATCTGTTCATGAGTCTGCGCTCGCGTCTGGTGCGCCGTCGCGCGCGGCGCGCCGAACAGAGGCGGAGTGTGCGGCGTGAACCGGAATTCGCTCAAGCTTCCGCCGTCGAACCGCCGTGGGCCAATGCCCACCGGTCCGCCGCCACCGGTCCGCTCTATCCGTCGCTGCAGCGCCGGGACGCGGCCGCAACCGCGAAAATGCCGGCGCCCGCCGATGTGGTCGAGCGGCGAAATGAAGTCAGTTATCCGGCAGATGCTTCCGATACATATGACGATGTCAACCTTGCGGGGGAACAACCGGAGCAGTCGACCCTGTCCCAGGCGATGAAAAACGCCAGCGCCTCTCTCGATCTCGACCCCGGCTTTCGCAAGCCGCCGAAACAGACTTCGCCGGCGCCGGTCGAGCCTCAGCGCGTCAATCCGCTCAATCCCGCGCTGCCGGCCGCAGCCGCCGTCAAAGCGGCCCCCGTGCGGCCGAAGTCCGCGGAAATGCCGCCGCAACACCGCCATGACGGGGTGTACGAGTTTCCCCCCCTCGACCTTCTGGCTCTGCCGAAAGTGTCGGAGGTCTCCACCACGTCGGTGGACGCCCTGGAACAGAACGCCGCCCTGCTGGAAAGCACGCTGGGGGATTTCGGCGTGCACGGCGAAATCACCAACGTGCGTCCCGGCCCGGTGGTCACCCTCTATGAGCTGGAACCGGCGCCGGGCACCAAATCCTCCCGGGTCATCGGCCTCTCCGACGATATCGCCCGCTCCATGAGCGCCATTTCCGCCCGTGTGGCCGTGGTTCCGGGCCGTAATGTCATCGGCATCGAGCTGCCGAACGCCCGGCGTGAGATTGTTCTGCTGCGCGAATTGCTGGCATCGAAAGATTTTACCGAAAACCGCAAGCCGCTGGCGTTGTGTCTCGGCAAAAACATCGGCGGCGAGCCGGTGATTGTCGACTTGGCCAAAATGCCCCATCTGCTCATCGCCGGAACCACCGGCTCGGGCAAATCCGTGGCCATCAACACCATGATTCTGTCACTGCTCTATCGCCTCACGCCCGAGCAGTGCCGGCTGATCATGGTGGATCCGAAAATGCTGGAACTATCGGTGTATGACGGCATTCCCCATCTCTTGACCCCCGTGGTCACCGACCCGAAGAAGGCGGTGGTGGCGCTGAAATGGGCGGTGCGCGAGATGGATGACCGCTATCGCAAGATGTCGAAAATCGGCGTGCGCAACATTGACGGCTTCAACGAACGGGCCCGCGAGGCTGAGCAAGCCGGAGCGGTCATCACCCGGTCGGTGCAGACCGGCTTCAACCGGGAAACCGGGGAAGTCCTCTACGAACAGGAGGAAATGGAGCTGGAGGCGCTGCCCTACATCGTGGTCATCGTCGATGAAATGGCCGATCTGATGCTGACGGCGGGCAAGGACATCGAAGAGCTCATCCAGCGCCTCGCCCAGAAGGCGCGGGCGGCGGGCATTCACGTCATCCTGGCGACCCAGCGGCCGTCGGTGGATGTCATCACCGGCACCATCAAGGCCAATTTCCCGACCCGGGTTTCCTTCCAGGTGTCGTCCAAAATCGACAGCCGCACCATCCTCGGCGAACAGGGCGCCGAACAGCTCCTGGGACAGGGCGACATGTTGTACATGGCCGGCGGCGGCCGCCTGACCCGTGTTCACGGGCCTTTCTGTTCCGACGAAGAGGTGGAAAAGGTGGTGGCCCATCTCAAGACCCAGGCCCCGCCCGATTATCTGGACGATGTGACGTCCGATGAGGAAGAGGGGCAGGACGCCGACGGCGCCGTGTTCGATCAGGGAAGTTTCGGTTCGGCGGAAGGCGACCTCTATGACCAGGCGGTGGCGCTGGTGCTGCGCGACAAGAAAGCGTCGACCTCTTATGTTCAGCGCCGGTTGCAGATCGGCTACAACCGGGCGGCGACCCTGATCGAACGCATGGAGCGGGAAGGAATCGTCAGCCCCGCCAACCACTCGGGCAAACGGGAAATTCTCATCGAAGGCGCCTATGAACGTGAGGGCGACGATGAGGAATAA
>JAISTL010000013.1 GCA_031272615.1 Methylobacteriaceae bacterium
TGGCTGACATTCTTTCATTCGCCTTGGTCGGCAACGATGGTAATCATCGCCATGTGCATTTTTTTACAGCCATTGGTTCGCTGGGTGTATGCGGGTATATTCCGGAGCAAAGAGAAATAACCCTCCTCGTCGTGTGAGCTCGGGGAAGCCGCTGAATGCGTGCGTTTGAAGGGCCAGCGGATCTCCGCCGGTCCCCGTTCAACAAAAATCGCGGCCGCGGTTGAAAAAACTGTTTCGCTGTGTTGAAAAACCGGTTAGGTATCCGGCCGGTCCGCTTTTGCCGGGTGACGGTTTTCCGTCGCCGGGAACAGGGGCGGTTGTTCCGGAAATTGCGGGTTTTCCGGAAGTGATATGTAGTCTATAGTCAAGTTGAAGGGAAGAGGTGAGTCGGGTTGGGTCTCTTCCAAAACAATCCGAAATCCAAGGAGCCCAAGCAGGTGATCTTTCCGGGACTGACATCGAAATTCGCTTGTACGTGCGGCTTTGCCCTCGCCGTGGCTGTGGCGGGCGCACTCTCTCCGGCGGACGCCCGTTCCGTTCTGGACGAAGTGCTGGCGGCGCGCGAAGAGCCGGTGTACGAAATCGGCGACAGCGCCGACGGCAACTTTCTGGCGGCCTATGTCGCCGAAAAACGGCAGGACATGCGGGCGGCCTCGGCCTATTATCAACAGCTGATGCTGGACCACCCGAAGGACGCCGATATCCTCTCCCATGCGTTTCTGGCGACACTGGAAGACAGCGATTTCGAAACCGCCTTCGACATCGCCGACAAACTCTACAAGCGGGACAAACACAACACGCTGGCGCAGCTGGCGCTCACGGTGCGCCACTTCAAAAAGGGACGCTTCAAGCAGGCGCGGGCCCTGCTGCAGCCGGGCGTTCGCGGCGGCAACCGCGATGTGGCGTCCACATTGATGATGGCGTGGGCGCATGTCGGCTCGAAAAACCGGTCACAGGCGGAGAAAACCCTGGCGCTGCTCGGCGACAACCCGTCCATCTCGGCCTGGAAGGACTATCACCTCGGCTTGGTGCGGGGCGTGTTCGCAGATGCCAACGGCGCCGTGCAAGCTCTTGAAAAAGCCTACCGCGGCGACTCCAGCTCTCTCAAGATCGTCGATGCCTACGCGCGGGCGCTGTCCCGGCAGGGCAACAACGCCCGGGCGGCGGAGGTCTACAGGCGTTTCGCCGACCGGCTGCCCGACCAGCCGCTGGTGCAGGAGGGCCTGAAGCAACTGGAAAGCGGCAAACCGCTGGACTTCGCCGTACACTCGGCCCAGGAAGGCGTCAATGAGGTGCTGTTCGTCCTCAGCGCCGCCGCCGCCGACGGCAGACGGGCGCCGGGCAACGAACTGCCGTCGATCATTTATCTTCAGCTGGCTCTCTATCTCGAACCGACGGACCCGATGAGCGTCATGACGCTGGTGGAGATTTTCCTGCGGATGCGGCAGTATGACCTGGTGCTGAAGACCCTGGCGCGCGTGCCCGAGGAGTCTCCCATCCGCTCGGAGGCCGATGTCGAAATCGGCTACGCGCTCAGCCATTCCGGCCGCCGGGACGAAGCGAAGCAGTTCTTCGAGGAGTGTGTGGCCAAATATCCCGATGACATCAACCTGTTGTTGGCGCTGGGCGACACGCTGCGCGGCGAGCAGAACTGGGTGGGGGCGGCGGATATCTACACCCGGGCCATCCAGCGCATCGGAACGCCCAAGAGCCGGCACTGGACGATGTATTTCGCCCGCGGCACCGTCTACGAGCGCGCCGGACAGTGGGACAAGGCGGAGCCGGATTTGCAGAAGGCAATGGAGCTCGTTCCGCCGACGCACCGCTACGGAACGGCGCAGGTGTTGAATTACCTGGGCTATTCCTGGGTGGATCGCAATGAGAACATCGACGCCGCCTTCAAGATGCTGCAGGAAGCCATCCGGCTCTCACCCCAGGACGGTGCCATCATCGACAGTCTCGGCTGGGCCTATTTCCGTCTGGGGCGTTACGACGACGCCGTGCGCGAACTGGAACGCGCCATCGAGCTGAAACCCGCCGACCCGGTGCTGAACGACCACTTGGGCGACGCCTACTGGAAAACCGGGCGCAAAAACGAAGCGCGGTTCCAATGGCGCCATGCCCTGAGTTCCCGGCCGGAGGCCGATACCATCCCCATCATCGAAAAAAAGCTCGAGGTGGGGCTGGATGCGGTGTTGGCCGAACAAAAAGACGCCAAGCCGGCTGCCGAGACGAAGCCGGGCGCCGCCGCGCAGTGACGGCGCCTTCGGCCGCTGCAGCGCCTCGCGGTTCCCTCTGCCGGGGTGAAGCGGGCTGTGTACATCGGCGCGCGGAACGGAAAAAGTTCACCAAGGATATTGTCGCAGGGCGGACGCGGCGCTATACCGGGGGAAGAGACGCTATACCGGGGGAAGAGATCAGTCTGGGGGACGGGGTCATGCGCAATGCGTTGCTGCTTTTTATCTGTCCGGCGATGATGGCCGCGGCCGGCGCCGGTTCCGCGGCGGCGGAGGAGCAAACGGCGCCGCAACAGGCTGCGGAACCTGAACAGCGGTTGTTCTTTGTGTCGCCGACGGCGGGAACGTATTTCCCCAGTTCCGCCAAGGTCCGCCATGCCTTCGGCAACGCGTGGACCGGGTTCGGCGTGTCGCCCAACCTGGAGAGCGTGTGGGACGGCTTCCGTTTCGGCCATTTCCGGCTTTACCCCTACGGCGACATTCAGTGGGCGAAGAAACACGACAACTCGGCCTATATCATCCCCGTCGGCGCGGAGCTGAGGTATTTCATCAACGGTTACGAGACGTTCCGGCCCTATGTGGGCGTGGATGTGGCCGCCTACGGCGTCAAGTTCAAAATCCCCGCCGCCGGCATCGATACCGGCTGGAAGGCGGCGGTCGGCGGCCGGGTGTTCGTGGGCCTCGACATCACCCAGTGGTTCACGCTGCAGGGCTCCTACACCGCGGTGACCAATGTCGAAGGCTACAATTTCGGCGGCTTCGAGGTGTACGGCAAACTGAGGATACGGTTTTAGAGCGGGCGAAGCGGACCGGATCGTCCGGCCCGCTCCGTCCGCATTGTCCCTTACAGCGACGCGAGAATGCCGCCGTCAACGGCGATGGTCTGGCCGGTGATGAAATCCGCTCCCGGGGAAGCCAGGAACAGGGCGGCGGCGGCGATATCCTCGGGGTTGCCCCAGCGCCGCGCCGGCGTGCGGTTGATGATGAACTCGTTGAATTTCTTGTCTTCCATCAGCGGGATGTTCATTTCCGTGGCGATATAGCCGGGAATGATGCCGTTGGCCTGGATGTTGTGCGGCGCCCATTCCACCGCCTGGGCCTTGGTGAGCTGCTTGACGCCGCCTTTGGAGGCCACGTAGGGCGAAATGTTCGGGCGGGCGATTTCCGACATCAGCGAGCAGATGTTGACGATTTTGCCGCCGCCGTTCTTTTTCAGCATGGGGAAGGCGGCCTGGGACACCAGGAACACGCTCTTCAGGTTGATGCCCATCACCTTGTCCCACGTGTCTTCCGGCATTTCCTCGGCCGGGCCGCGCAGGTTGACGCCGGCGCAGTTGACGACGATGTTCAGCGCCACGCCGTTAGCCTCGATTTTCTTGAAGGCCTCCTTGACCGAGGCGGAGTCGGAAACATCGAAGGAAATGGGACGCACGCCGCCGTCTTTGCGGGTATCCAGTTCCGCCGCGGTTTTCTGCAGGTCTTCGAGCTTGCGGGACACGATGTAGACAACGGCGCCCTCATTATAGAGCGCGCGGGCGATGGCCTTGCCGATGCCGCGGCTGCCGCCGGTGAC
>JAISTL010000036.1 GCA_031272615.1 Methylobacteriaceae bacterium
GACCTGCGTGAATCCGGCTCCATCGAGCAGGATGCCGATATCGTGCTGTTCATCTTTCGCGAGGAATACTACCTGGAGAAGCGCAAGCCGCAGGAGGGCACGGATGAGTTCCTCAAGTGGCAGGACTCCATGACCCGGGCGCACGGCCGGGCGGAAGTGATCATCGGCAAGCAGCGCCATGGGCCGACGGGGACGGTTGAACTGTCGTTCAGCGCCGGGGTGACGCGCTTCTCCGACCTCGCCCAGGAGGACAGGCTGCCTGAGCGCACCTGGTAGCGGGCGTTCATGCCGGCGAACGCCGAAAAGGAGGTTGATGTGTCTGAAGAGTATTCACGGCCGCCCGTCGGCTCCCCGTTTCCGGAAATTCCCGGGGAGGAAGCCGGCGGCATTCTGACCATCGACCTCGACGCGGTGGCGTCCAACTGGCGCACGCTGCAAAAGCGCGTCGGCGACGCGGCGTGCGCCGGAGTCGTCAAGGCCGACGCCTACGGCCTGGGGCTGGAACCGGTGGTCTACGCGCTCTCCAAACAGGGCTGCGGCGTGTTTTTCGTCGCCCATATCTCCGAAGGCAAACGGGTGCACGCCGTCAACCGGGAGGCGACGATTTATGTGCTGAACGGGTTTTTCCCGGAAAACGCCGAAACCTATCTGCACGCCGGGCTGCGCCCGGTGCTGGGCTCCTTCGAGGAAATCCGCCAATGGCTGGTGGTGTTTCCGGACAAGGCCTCGGCGCCGCCCGCCGCCGTCAAGGTCAACACCGGCATGAACCGCATGGGGCTGACGGTTGAGGAGGCGCTGAGCCCCGAGGGCAAAGCGCTGCTCTCCCAGCTCAACTTGAAGCTCATCGTCAGTCATTTCGCCTGTTCGGAAGAGCCGGGCCATCCGGCGGTTCAAAAACAGCTGGAGGCTTTTCGCGCGGTGCGGGGCGCTTGGCCCGGCATTCCCGGCTCGCTGGCCAATTCTTCCGGCGTGTTTCTGCCCGAGGCGCCCTATTTCGAGGTGGTGCGCCCCGGCTACGCCCTTTACGGCGGCAACCCGACCCCGGGAAAACCCAACCCGATGAAGCCGGTGGTGCGTCTCGAAGTGAAAGTTCTCGCCACGCGGAGCGTCGATGCCGGGGCGGCGGTGGGCTACAACGGGCGCTGGACGGCGGCGAAGCCTTCCCGCCTGGCGGCGCTGCATGTCGGTTATGCCGACGGGTTCCTGCGCTCGCAAAGCGGCACCGATGACAAAATACGCGCTGGCGCGGCCGCTGCCGGGGTACTGATCGGCGGCACGCCCTGCCCGGTGGTGGGGCGGGTGTCCATGGATCTGACGCTGGTCGATGTTTCGGCGCTGCCGGCGCAGGCGTTGAAACGCGGCACGCGGGCCGTCGTCATCGGCGACGGCTTGAGCATCGACGATGTGGCGGGCCCGGCCGGAACCATCGGCTACGAGATTCTCACCAGTCTGGGCCGGCGCTACTCCCGCCGCTATATCGGCAAGGACCTTTAGCGTCATGGCCAAACGCCCGAACCAAACCTTCGTCTGTCAGGCCTGCGGGGCGGTGTATCAGCGCTGGAAAGGCCGCTGCGACGCCTGCGGCGGCTGGAACACGGTGGTGGAGGAAACCGGCGCCGCTGCCGTGCCGAGCGGCCCCGTCTCCACCCGGCCGTTGCGCAAGAGCGGCCGGGTGTTCCCGCTGACCGGGCTCTCCGGCCCGGTGGAACAGGCGCCGCGCTTGACCACCGGTATCGGCGAGTTCGACCGGGTGACCGGCGGCGGCCTGGTGGAAGGTTCCGTCATTCTGCTGGGCGGCGACCCGGGTATCGGCAAATCCACCCTGTTGATGCAGGCCTCCGCCGCCATGGCGCGGGGCGGCAACCGGGTGGTGTATATCTCCGGCGAAGAGGCCGTCTCGCAAATCCGCCTGAGGGCGGAGCGCCTCGGCTTGACGGACGCGCCGGTGGAACTGGCGGCTGAAACCAATGTGGAGGATATCATCGCCACCTTGGGCGACGGCGCGCCCCCTGCCCTCGTCATCATCGACTCCATACAGACCATGTGGACCGAAACGGTGGAATCGGCGCCGGGGACGGTCACCCAGGTGCGCGGCAGCGCCCACTCGCTGATCCGGTTCGCCAAGACCAAAGGGGCGGCGGTGATTCTCGTCGGCCATGTCACCAAGGACGGGCAGATTGCCGGGCCGCGGGTGGTGGAGCATATGGTGGACGCGGTGGTGTCGTTTGAAGGCGACGCGGCGCAGCACTTCCGTATTCTGCGTTCGGTGAAGAACCGCTTCGGCGCCACCGACGAGATCGGCGTGTTCGAGATGGGCGATATGGGGCTTCGCGAAGTCGCCAACCCGTCGGAGCTGTTTCTCTCCGGCCGGGACATGGCGACGCCCGGAACCGCCGTGTTCGCCGGAATGGAAGGCACCCGTCCGCTGCTGGTGGAGGTGCAGGCGCTGGTGTCGCCGACCTCCTTCGGCACGCCGCGCCGCGCCGTGGTCGGCTGGGACCAGAACCGGCTCAACATGGTCATCGCCGTGCTGGAAGCGCGGGGCGGCCTGCGTCTGGGCTCGCATGACGTGTATCTTAATGTCGCCGGCGGCCTGCGAATCGGTGAACCGGCGGCGGATCTCGCGGCGGCGGCGGCGCTGGCGTCATCGCTGTCCGGCGTGCCGCTGCCGCCGGAAACCGTTTATTTCGGTGAAATCGGGCTTTCCGGCGCCATCCGGCCGGTGGCCCACGCCGACACCCGCCTGAAGGAGGCCGCCAAGCTCGGTTTTTCCGCCGCGGTGGCGCCGCGAACCAAATCCGGCCCGGGCGACGCAACCGTGCTTCCGGTGCAGGTCGTTGACCAGATTACAACCCTCATTGCCGAAATTGTGGTGAAAAATAAGACCAGAACCGCCCATTCGCCCAAACTATAAGGTGACTCCGGCTTGGTAAATCGTTATAGGGCGATATACTTTTTTTTACGAAAACCGGGAACTTGTCTGGAAGCCATGCCGATCAACATTCTTGATGCCGTCGTTCTGGGTGTAACGCTCATTTCCGCCATTCTGGCCGCCATCCGCGGGGCGACTCGGGAAATCCTGGCCATTATCTCGTGGGTTGTCGCCGGTGTCGCCGCCTATGCGTTCCTGCCGGTGTTTCTGCCCTACACGCAGCAGCACATTTCCCACGAAATGGCGGCCATGGGCGTGACGGGTTTCGTGATATTTCTCGTGACATTGCTGGTCGTTTCTTTCATTACGGTCAAGATTTCGGATGTGGTTCTGGACTCGCGCATCGGTGCCGTGGACCGTGCGCTGGGCTTCCTGTTCGGCGTTTTGCGCGGGTTTGTGCTGTGCGTCATCGGTTGGGCGCTGCTCAGCTGGATTCTCATGGGGCAGGTGCCCGAATCGGCAAAAACCGCCAAAACCTTTCCGATTCTCGTCAGCAGCTCGGATTCGCTGAAGAACATGATACCCGACAAAGCGTTGCAGTGGGTGCAAAAAACATTTCTCGGAAACAAGTCGGAGGAAGGCGAAAGCCAGCCTCCCGCTGGAAATCCATAGGGTCGGCCGGCGGCCGCAGGGGGTGCGTTCGCCGGTGTTTTTTCGGTTCAACACTGCCGCCTCCCTTGGGAGGAGCGCGGCCTTAAGGGTTTTTAAGACAATGCAAGGTGAGTTATCCGCGTTTTGTAACGCCGGGCACGAGGATTTTTCAAAAGCCGGATGTGATGGCCGGGGCGGTGGTCGATACGGGCTGACGCCACCGGCCGAGCTGTTCGACAGGGTGTTTTCCGCTCCCGCCGTTTACCGGCGTTCCCCCTATTATCCGGCGGGCGACAGCTTGCACGAGGAATGCGGGGTCTTCGGCATTTTCGGTGATGACGACGCCGCCGTGCTCACGGCGCTCGGGCTGCATGCGCTGCAGCACCGCGGCCAGGAGGGCGCCGGGATCGTGTCGTTCGACGGCAGGCAGTTCCATCTGGAAAAGCGCCAGGGGCTGGTGGGCGACAATTTCTCCCAACGCGAGGTGGTCGGGCGGCTGAAGGGCTCGTCCGCCGTCGGCCATGTGCGCTATTCCACCGCGGGCGGCTCCATCCTGCGCAATGTGCAGCCGCTCTTTGCCGAACTGGGCAGCGGCGGCTTTGCCGTCGGCCACAACGGCAATCTCACCAACGGCTTGTATCTGCGCCAGAAACTCATCGGCGATGGCGCGTTGTACCACTCCACCTCCGACACCGAGGCGGTGCTGCACCTGGTGGCGCAATCCCGCAAACCCCAGATTATCGACCGGTTCATCGAGGCGCTCAGGCAGCTGGAGGGCGCGTTTTCCTTCGTGGCGCTCACCAACGGCAAGCTGATCGGCGCCCGGGACGCCTTCGGGATTCGCCCGCTGGTGCTGGGGGAACGCAACGGCTGTTTCATCCTCGCCTCGGAAACCTGCGCCCTGGACATGATCGAGGCGCGTTATGTGCGCGACGTGGAAAACGGCGAGGTGGTGGTGATTTCCGATGAGGGCCTGCGCTCCTTCCGCTTCGCCGAGCGGCGGCCGCTGCGTCCCTGCATTTTCGAATACATCTATTTTTCCCGCCCGGATTCCGTGGTCAACGGCATCAGCGTCTATGACGCCCGCCTCAAGTTCGGGCAGCAGCTGGCGGCGGAAGCGCCGGCTGATGTCGACATGGTGGTTCCCATTCCGGATTCCGGTGTGGCGGCGGCGCTGGGGTATGCCCGCGCCCTGAACCTGCCCTATGAGCTGGGGATTATCCGCAACCACTATATCGGCCGCACCTTCATCGAGCCGACCCAAGCCATCCGGCAGCTGGGCGTGCGCCTGAAGCACGCCGCCAACCGCGCCGCCATCGCCGGGAAACGCCTGGTGCTGATTGACGACAGCCTGGTGCGCGGCACCACCTCGGTGAAAATCGTGCATATGCTGCGCGAGGCCGGCGCCAGGGAAATCCATTTCCGCATCGCCTGCCCGCCCATCACCCATCCGGACTATTACGGCATCGATACGCCCAAACGCGAGAACCTGCTGGCGTCCAGCCATACGGTGGAAGAGATGCGCGCCATCGTCGGCGCCGATTCCCTGGCGTTTCTGTCGGTGGACGGCCTTTACCGCGCCATGGGCTTCGCCGGCGGACGGGACCCGATCGAGCCGCAGTTCACCGACCACTGCTTCACCGGCGATTATCCGACGCGCCTGCTGGATATCGAGCTGGAAGGCGCGTTGAACCACGAAACGGTGTTGAAGGAAGCGGTCTGACGGTTCCGTGAGCGGCGCGCCGTCACCCGGCCTTGGGAGGAACGACCATGAAACCGTTGGAAAACCGTATTGCCGTTGTCACCGGCGCTTCGCGCGGCATCGGCGCGGCGGCGGCATCGGCGCTGGCCGCGGCGGGCGCCCATGTGATCACCGTCGCCCGCTCGGCCGAAGCGCTGGAGCAGTCGGCGCGCGCCATCGAGGCGGCGGGGGGCGTGTGCACGCCCTTCCCGGCGGACATCACCCGCCCCGACGCCGTTGCCGCCCTGGCGAAGATGGTCGGCGAGCGGTTCGGCAGGCTGGATATGCTGTTCGGCAATGCCGGCGCGCTCGGCGGAGTCCTTCCGGTCACCGGCATCGACGACGCCGTGTGGCAGGCGACCTTTGCCGTCAACGTCACCGCCAACTTTCTGCTGCTGAAGGCTCTGGACGGGCTTTTAAGGCGCTCTGACGCCGGTCGCGTGCTGTTCGTGAGTTCCGGGGCCGCCTGGAAGGCCAATCCGCGCTGGGGCGTTTATTCGGTGTCCAAGGCCGCGCTGGAGGTGCTGGCGCGCACCTACGCCGCCGAGGTGGCGGATACGCCCGTCAAGGTGATGCTGCTGAGCCCCGGCCCCATCCGCACCGGCATGCGGGCCGAAGCCGTGCCGGGGGAAGACCCGAACACCCTGAAGACGCCGGAGGACCTGGCGCCGCATATCGTCCGCCTGCTGTCCCCCGACTGGCCCCATACCGGCAAAATCTACGATTTTCCGGCGGGGGGCGTCGTCAAGAACCCGGGCGTGCCGCAGGCGATGGATGCAGGAGCGTGAGGCGGGCCGGCGGTGCGGCCTGTTTGTTTTTTCAGAATGACGCTCTTGATATACCACAGGGTTTCAACCCGCGGGCCGGGCCGGACGAGCGAAAAACCCCGGAAGGGGTTTCCCTCGAACAGTTTGAGTCCAGTCCCGGCGTCCACGTGATCTGCGAACGCCCGAACCCAACGGCCGGATGTGGTTCTCACCCGCGCTTCCGCCGTTTGTCGTAGGGGTTGGCGCCCATACGCAGCGACAGGCGGATGGGGGTGCCGGGAAAGCCGAAGGTTTCACGCAGGCCGTTGATGAGATAGCGGGAATAGGATTTGGGCAGGGCGTCCAGCTGGTTGCCGAACAGGGCGAAGTGCGGCGGGCGGGATTTCACTTGGGTGATATAGCGGATTTTGATGCGCCGCCCGGAGACGGCCGGCGGCGGGTTGCGCTCCAGCGCCTCGATGAGCCACTGGTTGAGCCGGGCGGTGGAAACGCGTTTGCTCCACACCTCCAGCGCGTCAAATACCGCCTGCATCAGGGCGTCGATGCCCTGCCCGGCGAGACCCGACACCGGCACCACCGACACGCCGCGCACCTGCGGCAGCAGGCGGCCCGTCTCATCACGAAGCTCGCTCAGCAGGCCCTTGCGGTCCGCCACCAGGTCCCACTTGTTCAAACCGATGACGATGGCGCGGCCTTCGCTCTCCACCAGATCGACGATGGAAAGGTCTTGCTTTTCAAAGGAAATTTCTGAATCCAGCAGGACGATCACCACCTCGGCGAAGCGCACGGCCCGCAGCGCATCGGACACCGAGAGCTTTTCCAGCTTGTCGTCAATCCGCGCCTTTTTGCGCAACCCGGCGGTGTCAAACAGTTTGACCGCCCTGCCCCGCCAGCTCCAATCCAGCGATATGGAATCCCGCGTGATGCCCGCCTCAGGGCCGGTGAGCAGGCGTTCGCTCCCGAGCATCCGGTTGATGAGGGTGGATTTGCCGGTGTTGGGGCGGCCGACGATGGCGACGCGCACCGGTTTATCCGGCGCCGGGTCCGCTGATTCCGCATCCGCATCCGCGGCCGCCTCGCCGTCCTCCTGTTCCGGCGCGAAAAACGGCAGCAGCGCGCGGAGCAGGTCCGACATGCCTTCGCCGTGCTCGGCGGAAAAGGGAACCGGGTCGCCGAGGCCGAGAACGAAGGCTTCCAGTGCGCCCTCTTCCCCCCGGCGCCCTTCGGCCTTGTTGGCCAGCAGAATGACGGGTTTGCCGGACTGGCGCACCAAGCGCGCCAAGCTCTCGTCGGCGGGAAGAATGCCGGCGCGGGCGTCAATCATGAACAGCACCAAGTCGGCGTCGTTGAGCGCCGTTTCGGTCTGTTCTGTCATGCGCCGCAACAGGCTGCCGGGGGTGGACTCGTCCATGCCCGCGGTGTCGACGACCCGGAACCGGTAATCGCCGATGCGGGCGTCGCCTTCCCGCCGATCCCGGGTGACGCCGGGCCGGTCATCGACCAGAGCCACTTTCTCCCCCACCAGGCGATTGAAAAGCGTGGATTTGCCGACATTGGGACGGCCGATGATGGCGGCGGTCAGGGGCATCGCAGTCAAACCTCAGAAGCGGAAAACCCGCCGCGACAATGGAAACAACGCATCCGGCGCGGTCAGTTGACTTCGCCCAGCGCGCCGCCCTCGGCGAGGGTGCGGTAGGTCGCCAGCAATGAGCGGATTCCCTTGGGCGTTTCGGTATCCTTGGTCATCTCCTCCAGCACACCTTTGGCCTTTTCGTAATCGCCCTTTTTGATGTTGTAGGCAAACAGCAAATCCCGGGCGGAATGGCGCCAGGCGCTGGCGGAGTCATTGAGTTTCGCAAGCTTTTCCGCGGCGGTGTCGGCCTTGTCGCCGTCAATCAACAGTTTGGCCGTGCGGAATTCCGCGAGGTCCCGCCATTTGCGGTCCATCTTTTCATCGGATGATATGGTTTTGTAGATATCGAGGGCCCGGTCGCGCTCTTTCGCCTCGAGGGAGGACGCCAGGCGGAAATCCGCAAGAATCTTGTAACCGTCCTGTCCGTCGGCGGCCAACACGCCGAGGACGGCATCCCCCTCCGCCGGCTTCTCGTTGTTGTAGAGTTGCATGGCGCGGCTGTATTTGGCCGAGGAATCAATCATTCTGTTGAGCTTTTGCGTTTCCCAGAAATTGTATCCGCCGACCGCCAGCACGACAGCGGACGCGGCGCCGATGAGCAGGCCGTTGTACTTCTTCCAGAACTGGATCATCTGTTCGCGTTGAAGTTCTTCATCAACTTCGCGAATGAAATCGTCACCGGGGTTTTTCTCAGCCATCGTCACGCATCCGTTTCATGAAACCGTTTTACAATCAGAGCCGGCCCACACCAACCCTCCGCCGGGAAGGCCTCCCGGCGGGGCCGGACCTGCCTCGAGCCGCCCCCCGGCTCTTTCTCATCCGGCAATCACAGTCTCTAGCACAGGAAAAACAGAAAAGCGAGAGGCTCTCCCCTGTTTGTGGATAGACGCCGTAACGGAACCGGGCCGAAGAAACCCGATTGCCTTTATTTTGACAAGAATTATATCAAAATGAACGGAGAGCGGATTCCAAGCGGTTCAAACGGCAGGGAGACTTCAAAATGTCCGGGTTATGCAGAAGCTTGGCGGTTGTGGCGGCGGTGGTCGCCCTCACGCTTCCCGCCGCGGCGCAAACCAAAGGGAACAACCCGTTTGCCGACGGGCCCTACCAGCCGGAAGAGAATTCGGTGTCGACGTGCCCGGAATTCGGCCCGGGATATTACCGCGTCGGGACAACGGGGACGTGTTTTCGCATCGGCGGTTCGGTGATGGCGGAAACAGCGATTCGCTCCGGCTCGGCGAAGGGCGGGCGGGATGTGCGCTCCTCCACCGCCAATGTCGGCGGCAAGGTTCGTTTCGAGGCGGTGACCCAAACGGAAATGGGGCCGATGCGTCTGATGATCCAGGGCGGCGGCGAGACCGGTCGTTGACGGCGCCGGGCGGGCCGGGTCACTCATCGTAATGTGTCCGACACTGGGCAATTTCAATCCGGTTGCCGACGATCCGGTACACCAGCCGGTTCACGTCGTCTATTCTACGGCTCCAGTAGCCCTGCATATTATGTTTGAGAGGTTCCGGTTTACCGATTCCACGGTGGGCGTTCCGCTCGATATCCTGCAAAAGCCGGTTCACGCGACGGAGCGTCTTTTTGTCCTGCGTCTGCCGGTAAAGGTAATCCTCCCAAGCTTCGTCGGACCAGACTTTATCCATCTTCCGCCTCAATCAGGGCGTGTACCGTGCCCTCGCCCGCATCGAGCTGTTCCATGGCCGTCTTGAGCCGGGTCTGGTTCTTCAAGCTGTAAAACGGGTCATCGCTGCCGGTGATTTCAAAGGGAATGCGTTGTTCCCGAAGCACGGCCCGCGCGAACATGTTCACGGCCACCGTGGCGTTCAGCCCCGCGTCGGCGCAGAAGGCGTCAAAACGTCTCTTGATGTCCGCATCCATGCGGATGCTCAGGGTTGTCTGGGACATGGACCATCTCCTGTCATGTTTTATCCATACATTGTATGGCTGTTTCTGTATTTGTCAAGGTGCACCCCCACGTCCGGAGAGCGGCGAACCGGAACATCACAAAAAAAGGCGGCCCGCCGGACCGCCTTTCAGATGATTGTACACCAGGCTGTTTCCCTTATTGGGGAACCTTTTCGTCGATACCTTCGACAAAGTAGTTCATGCTGCGTACCTGGTCATCGGAGAGCCTGTCGCCGCCTTCGCACTTGATGTCCTCTCCGGCTTGGTTTTTCAACGGGCACTGGAACGGGTCGAGGGCATGGGTGCGGATTTTCTCCTCGGCTTCCCGCGCAAGCTTTTTGACGTCATCGGGCATGTTGGCGTATTCGCCCATGATGATCATGTTCTTGTCGATGCCGAACCAGGTGTCTTCAGATTTCCACTTGCCGTCGAGAAGGAGCTGGGTCCGTTCCACGTAATAGTCGCCCCAGTTGTCGATAATCGCGGTGAGTTGGGCTTTCGGCGCGAAGTTCTTCATGTCCGTGGCCTGTCCGAACCCCAGTTTGCCTCTGGCCTCGGCGGCCTGCAGCGGCGCCGGGCTGTCGGTGTGCTGGGCGAGAACATCCACGCCTTGGTCCAGCAAAGCCTTGGCGGCGTCGGCTTCCTTGGTGGGGTCATACCATGTGCCCGCCCAGACGACCTTGATCTTGACGTCGGGATTCACGGATTTCGCACCGAGGTAATAGGCGTTGATGCCGGACACGACTTCCGGGATCGGGAAGGCGCCGATATAGCCGATGATGTTGGATTTGGTCATCTTGCCGGCGATGATGCCGGTGATGTAACGGCCGTCGTTGAACTTGGCCGCGTAGGTCGCCACGTTGTCGGCTCTCTTGAACCCGGTGGCGTGTTCGAATTTGACATCCGGGAATTTCTGGGCGACGCGAATCGTCGGGTCCATGAAGCCGAAGGACGTTGTGAAGATCAGCTTGTGACCGGACCGGGCCAGCTGCTCGATGGCGCGTTCGCAGTCATCCTCGGGGATGTTTTCGAGATAGGTTGTTTCAACCTTGTCCCCCAGCTTCTTTTCAACGTCCAGACGGCCCATTTCGTGCTGGTAGCTGTAGCCGTAGTCACCGATGGGACCCACATAAACAAATCCGACCTTCAGTTTCTCCTGGGCGAGTGCGGGGCCTGCGGCAACGACGGAGACCGCCAGCGCCGCGAGGCAAGTTTTCAAGGAACGAGAGGGTATTCCGAATGAACCAGACATTGTGAAATCCTTAATCACGAGACGAAGTGACGACAGACAAACCGCACCGACGGTGCACGGTGCGCTTGACCTTTTTGATTGTTTCTCACATCCCCACCCGGGTGTGCCCCGGGTGAACATGCTCGGGCGGGCTTTAATCGAGAACGTAGTCGATTCCCAATGATCCGGGAGCGCCTGCCATTCTCCCGTAGCGGATGGATTTGATCAGTAGTGCGAGAATGGTCGCAACATACGGAAAAGCTGTAAGAATTTGATGCGGAATGTTAAACTGCGCCGCCTGGGCATGAAGCTGCAACACTGACGCGGCGCCGAAAATGTAGGCGCCCACCACCGCCCAGCCGGGTTTCCAGGAAGCGAAGACAACCAGAGCTATCGCTATCCAACCTTTACCAGACGTCATTCCTGTTGACCAGAATCGAGTGTAGACAAGAGAGAGATATACGCCGGAAATTCCGGCGCAGGCGCCGCCGAACAAAATGGCCCAGAACCGGATTTTCAAAACCGGCAACCCCAGCACATGGGCGGAATTGTGATTTTCCCCGATGGCGCGCAGGTTGAGACCGGCCCGGGTTTTGTTGAGAAACAGATAAACCAGGAGGGTGAGCGCGAAGGAAAAATAGACGAAGGCGTCCTGACTGAACAACACCTTGCCGAAAAAGGGAATATCGCTGAGATACGGGATGAACAGCATCGAGACGGGCTCGCGTTTCGCGCCGATGAACGAATGCCCGAGCAGGCCGGAAAGACCGAGGCCGAAAATGGTGAGCGCCAACCCGGCGCCGGTCTGGTTGGCGCCGAACCCCAGAACGACCACGGCAAAGAGAAGAGCCGTCGCCGTGCCCGCCAAGGTTCCGCACAACACCCCGAGCACGGTCGAGTCGAAAATGACCGCTCCGGCAAAACCGCAGGCGGCGCCCATCACCATCATACCCTCGACGCCGAGATTGAGAACCCCCGCCTTTTCCGTCACCAGCTCGCCCAAGGCGGCGATGAGCAGGGGAGTCGACGCCGTGATGATGGTGAGAAGAATGCTTTCAAACAGCATGAGAGCGCCCTTTCCCGCGGAAAATGTGAAGCCGGTAACTCACCATGGCGTCGGCCGCCAGAATGAACATCAGCAGCAGTCCCTGAAACGTCGAGGTCAGGTCATAGGGCAGCTTGACCATGAGCTGGGCGTTCTGGCCGCCGATGACGGAAAGGGAGAGAACCAGCGAGGCGAAGAGAATGCCGATGGGGTTGAGCCGGCCGAGGAAGGCGACGATGATGGAGGTGAACCCGTAACCGGTGCGGATTTCGGCGAGAATCTGATGGTTGGTGCCGGAGATCTCGGCAATTCCGGCCAGACCGGCCAACGCCCCGGAAATGGCGAAGACGATGAGCGTGGTCGTTCTGTTGTCATAACCGGCGAAATGCGCGGCTCGCGGCGCGTCTCCCGTCAGGCGGATGCGATAACCGAAGACGGTGCGGGAGAAGACAACTGCCGAAATGAGAACCACCAGCAGCGCAATCAGCGTTTCATAATGGACTGAGGTGCCGTCGATCATGGACGGGATGATGGCGTTACCGTCAAAAATCGCCGAATTCGGCATGTTCCGCCCTTGCGGATCGCGCCACGGGCCGCGCCCGAGATAATCCAGCAGCTGCTGCACCACATAGACGAGCATGAGGCTGCTGAGAATCTCGTTGACGTTGTACCGGGTTTTCAGCAGGGCCGGCACCAGCCCCCACAGCATGCCGCCGAGCGCGCCGAGAACCAGCATTGTCGGCCATACCCAGTATCCGGCGTCGGTTCCGTGGGTGTGGATCGCCAACCAGCCGCCGAAAATGGCGCCCATGGTATACTGCCCCTCGGCGCCGATATTCCACAGGTTGGCGCGGGCGCAATAGGACAGGCCGACGGCGATGAGCGCCAGCGGCGTCGCCTTGGCGATGATCTGTTCAAGGCCCCAGGCGTCGCTCAAGGGGTAGACGATATAGGCGTAGAACACCTGGGAGGGGGATTTGCCCATCAGATAAACGATAACGGCGCCGAGGGCGAACACCAGCACCGCGGCGAACACCGGCGCCAATGCCCGGGCAACGGGGGATGGATCGGGCCGCCGGGAGAGTTCAATTCTCATGGAGATACGCCCTCCCCGCCCTGACCGAGCATCTCGAGGCCGATGCTTTCCTTGGTCCACGCGCCGGTCGGTCGCGGCGGACACAAACTTCCCTCGCGCAGAACGGCGATTCTATCGGATATCTCAAACAGTTCATCCATATCCTGGCTGATGGCCACCACGGCGCTGCCCTCCCGGGAAAGGTCGACCAGTGATTGGCGGATGAGACGGGCCGCACCGGCATCGACGCCCCATGTCGGCTGGTTCACCACCAGCAGTTCCGGTTTGGCGATGATCTCCCGCCCGACGATGTATTTCTGCAGGTTGCCGCCGGAGAGGGTCCGCGCCTCCGGGTCCTTGTCGGAAACCCGCACGTCGAAGGCGGAGACGACCCGGCGCGCCAACCTCCGGGCCAGGCGGAAAACGACAAAACCGGTGCGCACCATGTCGTCATCCTTGCGCGATACCAGCGTGTTTTCGCTCAATGTGTGGGACGGCGCGGCGGCATGGCCGAGACGCTCCTCGGGGACAAAGGCGGCGTGCATTTTGCGCCGTTCGTCAATGCCCCTGTCGCCAACAGGCATTCCGGAAATGATGACGGCGCCGGGAGAGGTCGGCTGTTCGCCGGAGAGCACATCGAACAGTTCGGTTTGCCCGTTGCCGGCAATGCCGGCGATACCGAACACTTCGCCGGCGTGCACGGTGAAACTGATGTTGTTGAGAGCGCGGGCGTGGGTTTCCTCGCTGCGGAAGAAAAGATGAGATACCACAAGCTTTTCCCGGGTGTTGTCGGCGGCGGCGGTAAAGCGCACCTCGCCGATATCGGCGCCGACCATCATCGCCGCGATTTCCCGGGAGGAACTGCGGCGCGGATCGATGGTGCGCACCACTTCTCCGGCGCGCATGATGGTCGCCGTCCGGCACAGGCGGCGCACTTCGTCGAGGCGGTGGGAGATGTAGAGAATGGCGCATCCCTCCGCCGACAGACGGTTGAGCGTTTCAAACAGGCGCTCGGATTCCTGCGGGGTGAGCACCGAGGTCGGCTCGTCCAGAATCAGCAGGTTCGGCTTTTGCAGCAGGCAGCGAACGATTTCGATGCGCTGCCGCTCGCCGGCGGAGAGCGACCATACGCCGCGGTCCGGGTCCAGCGTCAATCCGTAGGTTTCGCCGATGGTTTTCGCTTCCTCGCGCACCCGCGTCAGGGACCAGTCCCCGGACAACGCCACGGCAATGTTCTCGGCCACCGTCAACTCGTCGAACAGCGAAAAATGCTGAAACACCATGCCGATACCGAGATTTCTGGCCTCCACCGGCGACGAGATGACGGTTTTTTCGCCCTGCCAGAAAATCTCGCCGGCACTCGGCTCGACAACACCATAGAGAATTTTCACCAGAGTCGATTTCCCGGCGCCGTTTTCACCCAGCAACGCGTGGATATCACCGGAGCGGATGGTGAGGTGCACATCGTTGTTGGCGGCGAGAGAGCCGTAAAGCTTGGTGATTCCGCGCAGTTCCACCAGCGGCGGCGACGTATCGTCCACCGTGTTTTCCACCGCCGGAGCGGAACTCCCGGGCATGTGCAGAGAGGAATCTGCCATCTCGTTACGGAACCAGTATCAGTGAACCTGTGGTTTTTCTCGCCTGTAATGCTCTATGGGCTTCGGCGGCTTCTGACAATTTATACTTTGTGACAGGGGGCGCCTTGACCGCGCCGGAACGGAGCACGGCGAACAGTTCCTTCGCCATGTCGTCCAGCACGGCGCGTTTGGCGGCATAACTCGCCAGGGTCGGACGGGTGGCGAACAGAGAGCCCTTCTGCGACAGAAGGCCGAGATTGAAGGATTCAACCGGTCCGGACGCGTTGCCGAAACTGACGAACATCCCCAGAGGCCTGATGCAGTCCAGCGAGGCGGGGAATGTCGCCTTGCCGACGCCGTCATACACCACATCGCATAAGGCGCCGTTGGTGAGTTCCCGGACCTGATCGGAAAAGTGATAATCGGTGTAGAGGATGACATGGTCACAACCGTTTTGCTTGGCGATGCCGACCTTTTCTGCGGTTCCGACCGTGCCGATGACCGTGGCCCCGAGGTGTTTGGCCCACTGGCAGGCCAAAGTGCCGACGCCGCCGGCGGCGGCGTGGATCAACACGATGCTGCCGTTCCCGACCTTGAATGTGCGGCGAAGCAGGTATTCGGTGGTCAGCCCCTTCAGGGTGATGGCCGCAGCCAGTTCATCGGAAATATCATCATCCAGTTTTATCAGAACTTTTTCGGGCACCAGCCGTTGTTCCGCATAGGCGCCCACCGCCATGGAATAACTGACCCGGTCCCCCGGTTTCACCGAAACGACTCCCTCGCCGACCTCGAGAACGACCCCGGCGCCTTCGCTTCCGGGTATCAAAGGAAGGGGTAAGGGATACAAACCCGAACGGTGGTAAGTGTCAATGTAGTTTACACCAATGGCCGTTTGCTGTAACAGCACTTGCCCCGGCCCGGGTGATTCGACCTGACAGTCGGAATATTCAAGTTTTTCCGGCCCCCCGTAACTGTTAACGGAAACGCACTTGACCATCTTGAACCTCTTCTTTCGGAGACAATGACGAGTTGTGATTCGGCAGAAACCGTGAGTGATCCGTCCTACCCGGTTTCATCGTGAGTCGCTTCAGCCCGCCGCAGTTATACAATCATGGTACCCAATTTTCTGACGCCCCAGCATTTTGCCGGCTTTCGTGAGCTGTTTGCACCGAAGGCCTTCACCGTCCTGTCAAAAGGCTACAGCTTCGACGTATTCAAGGCTGACGCCACGGCGGGCCTGATTGTCGCCATTGTGGCACTCCCTCTTTCCATGGCAATTGCCATAGCCTGCGGCGCCAAGCCGGAACAGGGGTTATACACAGCTATTGTCGGCGGTTTCATCATTTCGGCTCTCGGCGGCAGCCGGTATCAGATCGGCGGCCCGGCCGGCGCCTTCATTGTCCTCATCGTTACCACCATACAGATTCACGGATATGACGGGTTTCTGCTGGCGACATTTCTGGCCGGGTTGTTCCTTGCCGCCATCGGTCTGCTGCGGTTGGGGGTGTACATCAAATATATCCCGCTGCCGGTGCGCGTCGGCTTCACCGCGGGCATCGGCGTCATTCTGCTGTCCAGCCAGATCACCGACCTGTTCGGTCTGACTCTGCCGTCAAAGGAGCCCGCCGCTTTCCTGCCCAAGCTGGAGGTGCTGTTTCATGCCCTGCCTTCATGGAACCCCGCGACCGTTCTGGTATCGGCGGTCACCCTGACGCTGATTGTCGGCATCAAACGGTACAGACCCGGCTGGCCGAGTTTGTTGATTGCCGTTGTTGTCGCCGCGCTCATCACCCGGGTGTTCGGGCTGGATGTCGAAACCATCGGAACGCGCTATGGCGGGGTTCCAAGTTCCCTGCCCCTGCCCCATATGCCGGAAATCAGCTGGAGCAAAATCGGCGCCGTGCTGCCGGCGGCGGCGACCATCGCGCTGTTGGGCGGCATTGAATCCCTGCTTTCGGCGGTTGTTGCCGATTCCATGACCGGCAAGCGCCACCGCTCCAACTGCGAACTGGTGGCCCAGGGAATTGCCAACTGTGTGTGCGCCCTGTTCGGCGGCTTGTGCGCCACGGGTACCATCGCCCGTACCAGCACCAATGTCCGCGCCGGCGCCGTCACCCCCGTCGCCGGGATGATGCATTCCCTGTTTCTGCTGATATTCATGCTGGTGGCGGCGCCGCTGGCCTCGTCCATTCCCCTGGCGGCGCTGGCGGGCATTTTGACCATTGTTTCCCTCAACATGGTGCAGGTACGGGAGTTCATCAACGCATTCCGCCGCTCGCGCGGCGAAAGTGTTGTACTGTTCACCACCTTTTTTCTGACGGTGTTCCGCGATCTCACCGAAGGCATCGCCGTCGGCGTGCTGCTCGGCAGCCTGATTTTCATGCACCGCATGGCGCGACTGGTGACGGTGGAAACCGAAAACAACTTTCTGCCCGATGACCAACCCGATGTGCTGTCGGCACGGGGCGCCCTGGACGACATGGGAAAAGACCGGGATATTCTCGTCTATCATTTTCAGGGTCCGCTGTTTTTCGGCGCAACCACTTCGGTGGGCGTGATTCTGGAGCGTATCGGCTGGTTTCCGAAGGCGGTCGTCATGGATTTTTCCAGTGTGCCGCTGGTGGACACCACCGGCATTGAAACGCTGGTCGCCTTTGTGCAACGCATTCAGGGTCATGGTGGAACGGTCTATGTGGCCGGTGCGCCGCGCCCGGTGCGCAAGGCGTTGATGCGCTGCAATTTCCCCATTCCGAACCGCAACTATTTTTCCAGTGTTGAAACCGCTGAGGAGTACATCCGCAGCAAACGTTCGCTTGCCGGCCGCGTTTCCTCCGGTTCTTCCAGAAAAGTGGTGGCGCCGGCAACCTCCTGAGGCTCCGGTTCCGGCTCGAAACAAAAAGGGCCGCTGCGGGGGGGCGGCCCTTTCACATACATGTGACTGTTCAAGGCTCAGGGAGCCGGAGAGGCATCCGCAGCCGGAGCGTTCTCATCGGCGCCTTCGCCAAGCAACTGCTTGCGCATTTCATCGCTGCGCTTGACCAGTTCCTGTTCCAGCTTTTCGCGCTGCCTGGTCAATTCCTCCGGGTCAACCGGCTTGCCGTTGAAGGCTTTTTCGAACTCGTCCAGCGGGAACGAAACATTGATGGCGGCGCTGCGCATATCCTGAACCGTCAGGGTGCCGTTCTTGGCCTTGAGCATGGCGGCAATCAGCTTGTCACCGTTTTCCATCCCCACATAACAGCCGGGCGGGACGCAAACCTCATATCGGCCGGGAAACACATTCTTTTCGTCGAGGGTCAGACGAACACCGCGCTGCAGTTGAAACCCGAGCGGCACCATGAACCGGACCTGCTTCTGCGGCGGATTGGATTTGACTTCATACGCATAGAGCGTAATGCCGCGGCCGCCGTCTTTCTCGACAATGAAGATTCCGCTGGTGACACAGGTTTCGACATTGTTGGGGTCAGTGCCGCAAATTTTCGTCCAGGACTGCCCCGGAGCAAGGATCAACTTAATGTCCTGCGGTTCGGAAGTCTCATTCGCTTGCGCGGCTGCGGCGGGTTGTTGCTGTTGCGCGTGGACAGCGGTCGCCAGGAAACCGAGGGCTACGGAAACGGCCAGAACGGATTTCAACGTGCCGCGGAGGCGCGCGTGACGCGATAGAAGGGACATCTTCAGATTTCCTTATAGTTTGGAAGCATGGAAATTACTCCCGTGCATATCACACGATATGTAACGACTTCAACTGTTCTATCAAGTTTGATTGTGGCAAACGAGCGACATCGTGCACATTTTTCTCCGATTCCCCAACCCCGGAATTTGCAGGCGTCGTGATTGTCACGCGTATTTTACGGTGTATTATCAACTTGCTAATTCGTATTCTTAATGTAATGATTCGGTTTGCGGTTTTCGGTTTTGCGGCCTCTCTCCCGCCGAATCCGGCCGGTTTCAGTTGCCGGAGCGCTCAGTCGTAGTGATTATGCGGACAACCTGGTTTATAGTTGGAGGCAACCTCTGTCTCTATTCCGGCAACGCTTTATGAGTCAACCAATCGCCACGAATCAAACTCCGACCTGCCCCGGCCTGTGGTCCACGGCGGCGGGACGAATCATCCTGGGGGCACTGGTTCTGACACTGCTCGGCGGCGGGTGCGCGGAGGCCGGGGAATGCCCGGCTGCGGTGGATTTCGGCACTGAACCGGTGAAGGCGCGCACCGCGCTGGCGATGCACGGCGAACCTTCCCTGCCGGAGGGGTTCGCCCATTATCCTTATGTGAATCCGCGGGCGCCGAAGCGCGGTGCGCTGGTGCTGGCGCTGCAGAACATATTTGACAGCATCAACCCCTATATCATACTCGGTTCGGCTCCCGACGCGGCGCCGCGTTTTGTGCTGCAAAGCCTGATGTCACGCTCCCTGGATGAGCCGTTCACCCTCTATGCCCTGCTGGCGCAGTCCTATGAAATGCCGGACGACCGCAGTTCCATCACCTTCAATCTCGACCCGCGGGCAGTGTTTTCCGACGGGGTTGCCGTTTCCGCCGATGATGTCAAGTTCAGTTTCGAGATGTTGGCCAGCAAGGGTAAACCGTTTCACCGCTCGACCTTCCGGCTGGTAAAGCAGGTGACGGTGTTGAGCCCGACGCGAATCCGTTTTGAGTTTTCAAGCCTTGCCCCGTGCGCGTGTGATGACGCCTGCCGGTTTGATCGGGAGCTGCCCTTGATTGTCGCGACGATGCCGGTGTTTGCCAAACACACCCTGGACCCGGAAACCTTCGGCATGGCGTCGCTGAAACCCCTCATCGGCTCGGGGCCCTATCAGTTTCACGAAATCGACCCGGGAAACCGCATCGTTCTCTATCGCAATCAGCGATACTGGGCCGGGAATCTTCCCGTCAACCGGGGTTTGCACAATTTCGACCGCATTGAATACCGGTTCTACCGAGAAGCCAACGCCCTGTTCGAGGCGTTCAAATCCCTGCGGTACAACTGGCGGCTGGAAAACGACCCGAGCCGCTGGACCCTGGGTTATGACATCAAGCCGGTGCAGGATGGCACGATCCGCAGAGAGGCGTTCCCGATAGCCATTCCCCAGGGGATGACCGGGCTGGTGTTCAACATCCGCAACCCGCTGTTCCAGGATAAGCGGGTGCGCAAGGCTCTGTCATCGATGTTCGATTTCCGCTGGATCAACCGCAATCTCTATTATCGCACGCAAAGACGTTGCACGTCGTATTTTGCCGGTTCCTCCCTCTCCGCCTTCCAAATTGCCGCTGACGGGCGCGAAAGAGAGCTTCTGGCGCCGTTTTTGGATGAAGTGGAGGAAGATGTGCTGGAGGGGCGGTGGCAGCCCTTGGAGCCCGATGATACGCGCTACACCGATCGCCCGCTGGTCCGGGCAGCCCTTGATATGCTGACCGATGCGGGCTGGACGCCGGGGGTTGACGGAATCCTGCGCAGGAACTCCACCGGAGAACGTCTCGC
The DNA here is from genome assembly GCA_031272615.1 of Methylobacteriaceae bacterium. Taxonomy (GTDB): domain Bacteria; phylum Pseudomonadota; class Alphaproteobacteria; order Rhizobiales; family Beijerinckiaceae; genus Hohaiivirga. Next base: position 19,984 of record JAISTL010000036.1, read on the forward strand.
CTTTGAAATCATGGTGGCGACCAGGGAGCAGGAGCGTCTTGCCGTGAATTACGCCGCGTCGCTTCTGGCCATCGGTGTTTCGGCGGTGGTGCGGCGCGTCGATGATGTGCAGTTCTGGCGCCGCGCCTCCCGCTTTGAATTCGACATGATGCAAAGAACCTGGCTCGGAACTCCGTCGCCGGGAAGCGAGCAGAGAAACCGCTGGAGTTCGGCCGCCGCCGACAGTCCCGGTTCGCTGAATTATGCCGGGGTGCGTTCGCCCGGGGTGGACGCGATGATCGACGCGCTGCTGGCGGCGCGCTCAAAGGAGGAGTTCGTCAGCGCGGTGCGGGCGTTGGATCGCCTGCTGCTTTCGGGATACTACGTGGTGCCGCTGTTTTATACCCCTGACCAGTGGATTGCCTATGACGCGCACCTGGCCCATCCGCTGACCACGCCGCTGATGGGCGCACCGGCGGAAATCTGGTGGTGGCGGGATTGACCGTCAGCCCGCCTGTTTGCGTTGGTAGGTTTCCT
>JAISTL010000074.1 GCA_031272615.1 Methylobacteriaceae bacterium
GCAAGAACGGTGAAATCGCCCGCATTGCCGAGCGGACCGAGCCTTATTCCGAACGTACCATCACCTCCGGCGCCATGGTGACCGGGGTGTTGGAAATCGCCGGCGGACGCGCGCGGGAACTGGGCATCGCTCCCGGCGATTTGGTGCAGCACCCGTTTTTCGGCGCACAATAAGTCGCGTTTTGCCCTAATGCGGCGCCGCGGTTCTTGCGTCACGGGCGACAACATGTTAGTCGAAGCGCTGAAACTGAGGTCACGGGGCATAGCGCAGCCCGGTAGCGCATCTGCTTTGGGAGCAGAGGGTCGCAGGTTCGAATCCTGTTGCCCCGACCAGTTTGCCGTTCCGGCGCTTTTTCGTGTGCCCGCCGCCGTTTCGTTGTGGCGTGGCGGGGAGTTATCTGGTAAACATTCGTTGGGGCGCGTGGTGAGCATGTGCCCCGGGTGATGTGTGCCGCTGCTGATGCCAACTTCGGGGTGAGTGAATGACCGCGCGTATTTTCAAACCCGCCAAACCGGCGACCCAATCCGGAACCGGAGGGACCACCCGCTGGGTGCTGGAAAATGAACGTCAGGAACCGGACGTGATCGATCCGCTCATGGGCTGGACCGGCTCCGCCGACACCTCCGGCCAGGTGCGTTTGACCTTCGCCACCAGAGAGGAGGCGGAGGCGTACGCAAAGCGCAACGGCCTCGATTATGTGGTGGAAACCCCGCCGGAGCCGCGCAAGGTTCGCCCGGTCTGCAACTATTCCGACAATTTCCGCGTCGACCGCTTCGGGCCGTGGACTCATTGAACGTCGCCCGCCGGCGGCCGACATCTCAGACCTGAAGCCAAGCCCGGCTTCAAGGGTGTGGCCCCGTAGCTCAGAGGATAGAGCAACTGCCTTCTAAGCAGTGGGTCGGAGGTTCGAGTCCTCCCGGGGTCGCCAAAGGTTTCAAGAATTTCAAGACTTTCAAGGATTTCAACCGCGGTTGTTTTTGACGGTTTGACAGTGGTTTCACAGCGCGATGTCCGGCAGTACGGGGATTTCCAAACCCCGCAGGAACTGGCCGACGCGGTGTGCCGGCGGCTGGTCCGGATGGGTCTCGAGCCGGCGGCGGTTCTGGAGCCCACCTGTGGCCGCGGCGCGTTCCTCGTTGCCGCGGAGCGAGCGTTCCCGGGCGCGCGGACAATTCTCGGCGTCGACATCGACGCGCGCCATGTCGCCGAAGCGCGTGACAGCGTCCGCTCACGCCGGGTATCCGTCACGCAGGGTGATTACTTCGCCATGGACTGGGAGCGAATCCTTGCGCGCGGCGCCGACCCGTGGCTGGTGCTGGGAAACCCGCCGTGGGTGACGAATTCGGAGCTCGGGCGTCTCAAAAGCGCCAACCTGCCGGCAAAAAGCAATATTCAGGGGCATCGCGGCCTCGACGCGCTCACCGGCAAGGCGAACTTCGATATCTCCGAGTCGATGCTTATGCAACAGATTGGTTGGCTTGAGGAACACACCGGCTGGAGCGCAATGCTGGTGAAAACCGCCGTCGCCCGGAAGGTCTTACGCGGCGTGTGGAGCAGGGGGGAGCCGGTCGGCCGCGCCGCCCTGTTCAAGGTTGACGCGCTGCAACACTTCGGCGCGGCGGTGGACGCCTGCCTGTTCGTGCTGCCGGTTGGTGTCGGGCCGTCGTCACAGGAGTGTGACGTGTTTGACAGTCTGGCGGCCGAACAACCGTCCGGCGTCATCGGCCGGTATGACGGAGTGATGGTGTCGGACGTCGGCGCGTTCCTGGAACACCGCGCGCTCATCGGCGTGAATGCCGACTATATCTGGCGTTCCGGGGTCAAGCACGATTGTTCGCGCGTCATGGAACTCATCACTGATGGCGAAGGCCGGGTGACCAACGGTTTCGGCGAGCGGCTGCAGCTCGAGGACACCTGTCTGTTTCCGATGCTGAAAAGCTCCGACATCGCCAAGGGGCGGCTTCCCGCCGGCCGCTTCATGCTCGTGCCGCAGCGGGCCGTCGGCGACGACACGTCCGGCATCAAGCGCCATGCCCCGCGAACATGGGCGTACCTCACCGCTCACGGCGATCGGCTGGACGCGCGGAGCAGCGCCGTCTACCGCGGCAAGCCGCGCTTCTCGGTCTTCGGCGTCGGGAGCTATACGTTCGCGCCGTGGAAGGTTGCCGTTTCGGGGTTTTACAGGGATGTCCGCTTCGTCAATGCAGGCTCCGTCGGCGGCAAACCTGTGGTGGTCGATGACACGGTGTATTTCATCCCCTGCCGGTCGGAGGCGGAGGCGGATTTCGTGCTGGCGCTGGTCCGGTCTGAGCCATTCACCAAGTTGGCGCATTCGATGATTTTCCCCGATGAAAAACGGCCGGTGACCGCGGAACTGCTCAAGCGGATTTCCCTTGAACGTGTCGCCGCGGCACTCGGAATGGGCGCGCGATACCGGGCGATGACAACGAAGACCGGAGCTCCGGCGGACGAAACCACCGGCTCCACCGTTTGAGTATACGCACTGCCGCCGCGGGGCTGGGATGGCGGACGCCCTCGTCCGCCGCGCACCGCCGCCGCGCTTGGTGTGTCGCCGGGCTCAGGCCCGGCGACGGGCGGACGAGGGCGTCCGCCATCCCAGCCGCGGCCTTACCGGTTTTCCGTCAGTCGTCCCGTTTCTTGTTCAACCGGTATTTGCGCGCCTTGTTGGCGCCGTGCGCCGTGAGAATTCCGGCTTCCACCAGCCTGGCGAAGTATTTCTTGACGCTGTCGGCGGATTTGTTCGTCAGCAACTGCGCCCTGAAGTTGTTGATTTCGCCGTTGTTTTCAAGGAATCCGATAATCCCCTGCAGGAACTCCAGCTCGGTTTTAGACAGTTTATCGGTATTTTTATCGGTAATTATATCGGTAATTTTCCGGGTCGGCAGCTGCGACAGGGCCGAGGACACGGCATCCAGCATAAACTCGATGAATTCCGACGAGTCCGCCGCCTTCCCGGCGCGCCCGAGCACCGCGTAGTACTCCGCCTGATTCTCATAAACGATGGTCTCCACCGGCAGCCACGCGAAAATCTCGTACCAGCCGCTCAGCACCAGGGTTTGCCACAGCCTGCCCATGCGCCCGTTGCCGTCGGCAAAGGGATGGATGAACTCGATCTCGAAGTGCATCACCGAACTTTTGATCAGCGGATGCGTTTCGGAGTGTTTCGCCCACTCGAAGAGATCAGCGACAAGTTTCGGCACAAACCCCGGCCGCGCGCCGAGATGCACGATACGGTCGCCCGAAAAAATGCCGACGTCGCCGGAGCGGAACACGCCGGTTTCCTCAACCAGACCGGCAGTCATCAGTTTGTGCGCGGCGAGAAAATCCTTGACGCTGAACGGGTCCAGGCTCAGAATGCGCTCATATGCCTCATAGGCGTTTTTGACTTCGCGGATTTCCCGCGGATTGCCGACAACGCGCCGGCCTTCGATGACGTCAGTAACCTGCTGCAGCGACAGGGTGTTGCCCTCGATGGCGGTGGAAGAGCGGATGGAGCGCAGGCGGTTGATTTTGCGCAAATGCAGGTTGCGCCCATAGGCGCCGCTGCCGTGCACCATGCCGATCTGCTCGGCAATCCGGCCGACAAGATTGGCGGTTTTTTCGGAAATCGAAAACGGCGGTTTGGACATGCTGCAAATTCCACAAAGGTTTCCGGCATTATACGACGATTTGTGTCCGTTTGCCAGTTTATCGGTAATTATATCGGTAATTATATCAGGTCAACACCTGCAAAAAGGCCAGGGACGACGGCCGCCAAGGCGGGAGTTGCCCCCACGGGGAGTCCGGATAAGTTCCGGTGGACTTGGTGGACTTGGTGGACGGGGGTGGACAAGGTGGACGAAACCCGCAACTCCATCGTTTGAAGTGTCCATGGCCGGTGGGGCCGCCACCCACGAGCGCAGCGAAGCAATCCAACCTTTTCACCCCATGCGCCTGCACCTCCGGTTGAAATGTCGCTGCCCGGGTGCGGCGCGCCTGGGATGGCGGACGCCCTCGTCCGCCGCGCGCGGCAGGCGCGCTTGGTGTGTCGCCGGGCTCCCGCCCGGCGACGGGCGGGCGAGGGCGTCCGCCATCCCAACCGTCGACCCGCGTCGATCCGCGTCCACCACGGTTTGCGCCGTTTGCCGGTTTATCGGGTCCTTCATCGGTCATTCCATCGGGTCATTTTATCGGTCAGCGGTGAGCCGCGGGCGCGACTCGCCCGCAAACCAAGCGAAACCTGCCGGGTGCGTGGATGATGTGTGTCCGTTCCGTCCTCGGAATGAACACAGGCGTTCTGCCGTTTGTTCCGCGGCGACGATGATGCTCCCGAGTAAATCCTTGAATTATAGTCGTTTGGCGTTGATGGCAATTTTGTTCCAAGAACATCTTGACACAAAAGAACATTGCGTGTACATAGCTCGTCAACAAGATGAATAGAATCGACAAGGACCTTTATGATGGACTGCGTACTCAAAAACAAGCGTCACGAGACATTCTGCTGGCTGTTGGCCGGCGGCACCATGGGCCCGGTGGACGCCCTCCGGCAGGCGGGCTACAAGGGCGGGCTGGGCTGGTTGTGGCGGCTGCTCAACCGTGAGGATATCGGTCGCCGACTTCAGGAAATCGGCGGCCTGCTCAGGCGTCTGATGATTGTTCCCCTCAAGGCCGCCGCCGACGCCGCGGCGGACACGGCGCGCGCGGCGCTTGTGACGACACGGCAACTGCTGACGGGCAAAGAGCGCCGTGAGCCGCGGGTTCAACCCGCCGGGGAGAGTGAACCCCCCGCCGCGCCCGCCCCGGCCCCGCCTGTTGCGCCGGAAGTGTCTGCTCAGGTCCCGGAGGCATGTGCCGCCTCGCCGGAAGAATCCGAGGTGACCCCTGGGATGGTAGCGGGCGTTTCAGTTGCCGCCGCTGAATATCTGCTCCGCACGAAAAGGGAGTTTGAAGACGCCGCGGCCGGGTTGGCAAAACACCCGGAGAACCCGGCGCCCTATGAGGAGCAGCTGCGTCAGGCCGAAACCAATCTGAGGCGTGCGGAGGATGAAGCGCGCAGGATTATAGCGGAGGCGAAGAAAAGGCGCGCAGCCTTGAGTGCCAAATACAGCTGCGGGTAGCGGGCGCCGCGTCACCCACGAGGAACGAAGCAATCCGGATTGGCGAGGACATGATCCACGTGACCTTGACCGATGACCGCGGCAAGGAGTGGCAAGTCGACATGCCGCCGTGTTGGGTCAGCACCACCCGGCATCATGCGCGCTGAAGCGCAAAAGAGGCCGCGCGCCGTCTCAGCATGTCGCTCACGGCTTTCAACCCCTTCGACATATGGTGGCCGGAAAACACACCAAGCCCCATCAGCGCAATATAATCGACAAGGAACAGCAGCTTCGGCTCACTGAAATCAAGAAACACAAACTCGGATTTCAACAGCAGCCCGGTGATGAAGTCCCTCTTCACGAACACATAGGCGCCGTAGGCGGCAATCATCAAAGCGGCGGTGAACATCACCGCCCGCTTGGAGGGCGACGGCCTTGAAAGAGCCAACGGCTTTGTTGCCATGCCGACAAGCATTTTCCAGTTCATGCCGAGGTGCAGGCTTATCAGAAGGAATCCCCAGTGGGAGCCGAGGATGTGGAGCTGCCGCGCCAGAGCCGTCATTCCCGTTATCTTCGGCAGGCCGAAGGTGCTTCCCGCCATGACAATCCCGCTGGCGAGAAGCGCGGCCATCGCCGCCAGCAACAGCATCGTCACCCATAGCCCCGCAGTCCGTTGGAGCGTGTAGCGGCCTTTGAACAAGGCGGCATACCACCTGTAGTTGAGGATATTGTGAACAAGGAACAGAACCCCGGTGAAAACGCCGAGCCATTCGTGAAACGCGTTGCCCCAGAGATGGCGCCCCATCATGGCAAGAACAGCCGCGGTCATCAGACTGTCCACGGCTGTTTTGACAATTGCCTTCGGTTTCATGGTGGCGCCCCGTTCAAGGTGTGAGCCTGCTGTAATCTTCGTCGCTCACCGGTTCGCACCACTCGTTGGCGGTGTCGACGCCGGG
>JAISTL010000104.1 GCA_031272615.1 Methylobacteriaceae bacterium
TGAACATGGTGTTCCAGACAGCGACCGGATCCAGGTTGTCATGTTCCTTATCGATGAGTGTTTCCGGGTCGGCGTCCATGATACGGGGAATGAACCGCTCGCGGATGAGCGCCCCCTGCCCGTAACGGCCGTTGGAATGGAACCCGAAACCGATCACCGGCTTGCCGTCGCGGATGACATCGGTTTCCACCGCCACGGTCGAACAGGTCATCTTGGAAAAATCGATGTAGGCGTTGGCGATGGATGACGCGATGGACACGGTTTTCTCACGAATACTGACAATGCGCATTGTTTATTACCTCCGGGTTTTGGTGTCTGATTGCGATAATCGAATTTCATACCTGTATAACGAATTTTGTAGATAATCCAATGCCGGTTTGATATTTTATCATGCTTAAACGGCATTATGGGGAACAGCAATGGATTTGGAATGGCTTGAGGATTTTGCCGCTCTTGCCGACGCGGAGAATTTTACCCGCGCGGCAGCACTGAGACACGTGACCCAACCTGCCTTCAGCCGCCGCATCCATGCGCTGGAGCAGTTTCTCGGTGCGCAGCTGTTTATCCGCGGCCGGCGCAAAGTAGTGCTGACACGGGCGGGCGAGGAAATTCGCGGTGAGGCTGAAGCCATTTCGCGGGCGGTTTCCCGGTTACGCCGGGTGGCAAAGGAGCACGGCGTGCGCGAGGCCGCCACCCTGAATTTCGCGGCGACGCACTCGTTGTCCTTCAGCTTCTTTCCCGGCTGGATCAAGCAGTATACGCACTTCTTCGGGCGGTCCCCCATCAATCTGATTTCCGACACCATGGCCGCCTGCGAGGCCGCTTTGGTGCAGGGGCAGGTGCAGTTTCTGCTGTGCCACGATTCCTCCGCCGCTCCTTCCCGCTTCCGGGACAAGGGTTTCGAGTCCCGCGTGGTCGGCACCGATACGCTGTCGCCGTTTTCGGCGCCGGACGCCGGCGGCGGGCCGATGTGGACGCTGGACGGGTTTCCGGATGAGCCGGTGCGGTGGCTGCGCTACAGCTCCGAATCCGGCTTCAACCGGATGATGTCGGCGCATCAGGGCATCGCAGCGTGCATGGCGGCCGTGCCCCCGGTGTTCACATCGCGTCTCGCCACGGTGCTGCTCTCCGTCGCCTGCCAGGGCCAAGGCATCGCCTGGCTGCCGGCGAGCCTTGCCGCCACAGCCGTGGCGCAGAAGCTTCTTGTGCCCGCCGGCGGCGCCGAATGGCAAATTCCCATGGTGGTCCGGCTGTTCCTGAGGCGTGATGAGCGCAGTGACGCCGCGTTGACACTCTGGCGGGAGATAGACAAAATCAACACTGAAACGACAGGAGCAAACCCATGAAAAAACCCGCGACGACTCCCGAACCCGTGGAATTCCCACTGCACCGGGCTTTCACTTTTGTGGAATCGGGGCCGGTTCTGCTTATTTCCACAAGACGCAACGGCAGGGACAACCTGATGACTTTGAGCTGCAGCGCCTCGATGGGCTTTGAACCGACGCTCGGCATATGCCTCGGGCCGTGGAATCACAGCTATGCCGCCCTTGTCGAGTCGGACGAGTGCGTCGTCGCCATCCCGCCGGCGAACCTGTTGCACACCGTCGTCGCCATCGGCAACTGTTCCGGCGCCGATGTCGACAAGTTTTCCGAATTCGGCCTCACTCCCCGACCGGCAGGATCCGTCGACGCCTCCCTGGTAGCCGAATGCCTCTATAACCTGGAGTGCCGGGTGGTGAACCGCGACCTTGCAAACCGTTACAACTTCTTTGTTCTTGAAGGCGTCAAGGCTTGGCGCAACCCCTCCCCCGTCGACCCGCGCTCGTTCCACGCCGTGGGAAACGGCACTTTTATCATCGATGGCGAGACCGTTGATTTGAGAGATGAAATGGTCAAGTGGCAGCACTGCATCTAGAGGACGATGACGAACCGCCGCATCAACGCCCCGGCATCGGCCGCTATCGGGCGGTTTCGTCTTCCCTGATGCTTTCCAGGTGGCGCAGCATCGCGAGACGCGACTTGTCGGGGTCTCCCTCGGCCAGCGCATGGTAAATGCCCCGGTGGAATTCGAGGGCGACCAGGCGCTGCCCCGGCCGTTTGATGACTTCCATGTTGAATTCCAGCATCAGCTCACGCACGCTCTTCAACATTTCCAGAAGGAAAAAATTGGTGGATATTCTGGCGATCAGTTCATGAAAGGCGAAGTCGGCGTTGAGAAAGGTCTCGGAGTCTTCAAGTTTTTCCATGTGGTCAATGAGTGCCTTGAGCGCCTCCTTTCCCTCGTCGGTGATGCGCCTGGCCGCCAACGAAACGACTTCGCATTCCAAACAGATGCGCGCTTCCAGCATGTCCCTCAGCTCGAAGGACCTGGCGGTTTGCCGGCGCACGAAGTATTTGCTGAAGGAGGCGGCGTTGCCGATGAGATAGCTGCCGCTCCCGGATCTGGTCTCAATCAGTCCCAACGAATCGAGTGTCCGCAATGCTTCGCGTACCGAAGCGCGGCTGACGCCCAGCATGAGCGCCAGTTTCCGCTCCGGCGGCAAACGCTGACCGGTCAGCAGTGAGCCCGCGGCGATGAGGTCACACAGGCTTTCGAATACTGAATCCGGTACCGTCATTGTTCTTTCCAACATACAAACAGCCTGTTCTCCATGAGCCGGCGGGGTTTACAGCCTGTCCGGCGCCGGCGTTCGCCTCGGTTACCGGACAGGGCCGTCACCGGAGCGGATGACGTTCACCTTGGAATCATGCTGTCGTCGAAATCCGCTACAGATTCTCTAATTTGTTGCATTCGCGCCGCAAACCGGCAGCCGCTTCCCCGGGAAATGCCATAATGTCATTTCGACAACACATTTTACGGTTGACAGATTACACCGGTTTGAATAGTTTGACAATCAATTGGTCAGACCAAAATACCGCCTCCAACCGGTCTGGCCGGAAATCCATAATGCGGCAATTCCGCGATGAGAAACCTTCCAGGGAGGAAACACATGAAAATTGTAATGACTGATATCGGGGGTTTTCCGGGCTTTGACCTGGAAGAAAAACTCGCCAAGGAAAAGGGGTTCGACTTTGCCTGCCTCAAGACCACCAACGAAGACGAGCTGATCAAAGGCACGGCTGATGCCGACGGGCTTGTGGTAGTATATGCACAAATTACTGAGAAGATCATATCATCCCTGAAGAACTGCAAGGTCATCGTCCGCACCGGTATCGGCTACAACAACATCGACGTGGAAGCCGCCAGCCGCAAGGGCATCATGGTAGCGAACGTCCCTGATTACTGCAAGGGCGAAGTGGCGGACCACGCCATGGCGCTGCTGCTCTCGCTGGTGCGCAAGGTCACGTTCCTGTCGGGCCAGGTCAAGGGCGGCAAATGGTCGTTTATCGATGCCAAGCCGATTCCCCGCCTTTCTGAAACCGTGCTCGGGCTCTACGGCTGCGGCAATATCGCTCAGGAAGTGGCCCGCCGCGCTCAGGCGTTCGACATTTCCGTGCAAGGGTATGACCCGTATGCTCCCGAAGCAGTGTTTTCCAAGAACAACATCAAGAAGATAGCGAGCTTGGACGAACTGTTCGCCACCAGCGATTTCATCTCGTTGCACGCCCCCGGGACTCCTGAAACCAAACACGCGATCAACAAGGATTCCCTCGGCAAGATGAAGAAGACCGCCGTTATCGTCAACACGGCGCGCGGCCCGCTGGTCAACCAGGCTGACCTTTACGACGCTTTGAAGAA
>JAISTL010000117.1 GCA_031272615.1 Methylobacteriaceae bacterium
TCGGAGGGATCGCGTTCCACGACGATGTCGATGCCGGCTTTGGCGGCGGATGCCTGGAACAGCTGGGCAGCGTCGGCGGAGCCCGTAAACCCGTTGTCGGACACACTGAGGGGCAGGGGGCCTGAAAAACCGGATTTCTTGTAATGATATGCCGCTTTTTCGGGATCATACACGCGCTGCGGAACCTCCTTTGAAAAGAACGGATCCCATGACGGAATCGGATGGTCGTTTCCGATTGTTCCCGTGCCCGAGAGAAAGCTCTTGTGAAGTTCCTCGCGATCGACGGCATACTTCAATGCCAGACGCAAATCGTTGTTGGTATAGGGCTCCGCGTCGGTCCGCATGACAAAACAGTTCATGAGGTTTTCCGGTGTACGGTAGACGACGATGTCCTGCCGTTTTTCGAGCAACGGCAAAGTCTGGGGCAGGATTTCATCGATGACGTGAACTTTGCCGCTGAGCAGCGCAGCCACTTGGGCCGAAGAATCCTGGACTGCAAGAGTTTCCACCGATTCAACATTGGCACGGTCCGGATCCCAGTAATTCGGATTGCGCCTGGTGAGCGCCCGGATGCCCGGTTGAAAATCTTCCAGAACAAATGCACCGGTCCCGATACCCTTGTCAAAATCCTCGCCTTCGGCGGTAATTCCGATATGAACATCAAGAAAGGATGCCGGGAAATCCACGTTTCCAGCACTCAGGACGACAGAAAACTCGTGTGGATTGACCTCTTTGATTTCGGTGATCGGCGCCAGAGCCGCCTTTCCTCCGGATTTACTGTCGTCGCCCCGATGGTGATTCAGCGAATAGATCACATCTTTTACGGTCAGTTCCTTGCCGTTGTGGAAAGCAACCCCCTTCCGCAATTTGAAGACCCATTGACTGGCGTCATTGTTCGAAGCTTCCCAGCTTTCCACCAGGGACGGGACAACGCGTCCGTCCGGGCCCAGTTCCAGCAGCGTATTGAAGACCTGAAACCCGACATTGTACATGTACGCTTCGGTATAGGATGCGGGGTCCAGATGATCCGAACTGGATGCGGACGACAGCGCCATGACGAGATGCCCGCCTTTTTTCGGGGTTGTTGACTGGGCCCGGGCGCCGACGGCAGACAACAGGGTACCGGGAGTTGCGATCAGGAGCGCTCCGGCTTGCAGCAGACTGCGGCGGGATAAACCTGAAATATATGAATCGTGGGACATGGCTGTTCTTTCGTTCGAGGGGGAGGAAAGGGCACAAGGAAACGGAAATCTTTAAATGGCATTGTTCGGCAAATAGAACGTGACCTGAAAAACTCACGTTTCGTTTTGAATATAAGTACGCTTGTTGATTGTCAAGGCAAAACTCCAGAGCGGGAGCAATACCGCTGCTGCCAACCACTTATAATAAAAAGATGATTTCACTTCGCTGCCGATGTGGACCCGGCGGGTTATGAAAGCGCCGGTATAATTCCCGTGTTCTTTGATGAATGATGGAGTCGGCGATCAACCGCAAGGATTTTACCGTCTGCGGCAATTGTCGTGAAATCAGCCGCAACCGGGCCGCAGTCAAACTTGCCCTCGAAAAGCACATTGAGATGACGGTGCGACACGGTGGAATTGTGAAACGGTCACCCGCCCCGGGGTATCGTCCCCGGCGCGCGCCGGCGGAGGAATCGGGCGGGGACATATGTGATCGTTGGCGCATGCAACGGCGGGGTGAACGCTCAGGTTCACTCCCGCACGCCGCGTGGTCGCCGGCAGTTGACGATAATGTTCGTTTGCGCCGCCACGGCGCCGTGACCGGCGCACGATCCGATTCCGGCGTAGAGCGCTCTAACGGATGTCGGCCTGGGAGAACATGTCGCCGATGGAGAAGTTACCGTCGCGGCTGATGATGACATGGCCCTTGGGGACCAGCAGATCCTGGGCTTTGCCGATGCCTTTCAGCAGCCCGGCGCGTTCGTGGGGATCACTGTCCCGCCATGAACCGCCCGCTTCCAGGTGGCAGCTGTCGGCCGAGACCGGCCCGAGCAGCTGGCTGCCGGAGCCGAGGATGCTTTCGCCGTACACCGACGAGCCGCCGAGATAGCGGCCGTTGTCGCCGATGGTGATGTTGGCCCCCGGGCGGTTGGCCTTGGCGACAAAACCGCCTTCGCCGAACTGGTTGCCCGAGCCGATGGAGATGGGCCCGTTGACGGCGGTGATCAGCGTGTTGGTGTAAAAAATGTTGGCGTTGCCGATGGTGATGTCTCCCTCTTCGGCGCAGAAAACGGACACGCTGGGGAAAAAGTAATTGTTGGTTCCGATTTTGCAGCGGCGGGAAATCAGCACCGAAAACGGATCATAAATGGTATTGCCGTTTTCGATGAGCTCGCAGATTTCCTGAATGGTCATATATCCATGTTGTTCGCGCTGGTAATTCATGTAATCGAAGACGGCGTCATCCATTTCCTCGATAAACGGCTCTCTCATGGCATGTTCCTCATATTGCTCCCATAGCGTCCGGTGCGCCGGTTTCAGCAGTTTATGGTTGTTTTTTGGAGGTTCACCGGTTCCCCATCGTGCGGGCACTATAGCAAACGCCCGATAAAAGTCATCACCGGCACAGAGCGCCGAAATGCCGCAGAGACAGGGCGAAGAACAAAAAAGAAGGGCTCTCCCGGTGGAAAAGCCCTTCCTGAACTTTAGTCTGACAAAACATCAGATGGCGCCTTGCGCCCGCAGGAAGCTGACGAACACGCCGGCGAAAATCGCCGAGGTGATGACGCCGCTGATGTTGGCGCCGAGGGCTTCCGGCAGGATGATCACGCCCTTGGCCACCTCCTTCTGGGCAACCTTGGCGCAGGTCGGCACGCAGGATACGCCGGCGATACCGATGACCGGGTTGAACTTGCCGCCGGTGATGAAATACATGGCGTAACCGCCGAGGAGACCGCCGATGCCGGAAATCAGCAGCGCCAGCATACCGAGAACCAGCAGCTTCAGCACCGTCGGGTCAAGGATGGTGTTGGCTTCCATCAGAACACCGAGCAGCATGCCGAGGGTCAACGTGGCGGAATAGAGCACCGTGTTGCTGAGCAGTTCCTTGTATTCCTTCAGGCCGCTCTCACGGATGACGATGCCGAGCACCAGAGAGAAGAACAGCGGCGAAGCCACGGGGAACAGCAGGCAGAGCATGGCGTTCATGATCACGGCGAAGACGATTTTCTGCCCGGCGGTGATGTTGAGCTTCTTTTTCGGCGGCGGGTTCTGAATGGCGCGCAGTTTGGCCGGCACCAGCAGCTTGATGAGATAGGGGTAGCCGCCGTAGGTCAGCCCCAGATAGAGGTAGGCGACCACCGTGATCGGCACGAACAGCTGAGGGGCCAGAATCAGCGAAGCGAACAGAACCATCGGGCCGTCGGCGCCACCGATGGTGGCCACCGCCGCGGCGTCACCGCCGGCCAGGCCCATGGCCACCGCCAGCGGATAAGTGAAGACGGTGCCGAGCTCGGCGAACAGGGCGATGAACATGCTCTGGAACGGCCGGGCCATCATATAGCCGACATCCAGCAGCACGCCGATGCCCATGAACACCAGACAGGCGATCAAACCGTTGCTGAAGGTCAGCGTATAAATCGGCTGCAGCCAGTCCACCTGGAGGATGTTCACCACGGCGTCGGGTTCCTTGACCAGCGGGTCGAGGAACAGGGTGATTTGCTTGGGAGGGTTGCCCGGGCCGAAGAAGACGCCGGCGTTCACCGCGATCATTCCCAGCCCCATGGGGATCATGAGCAGGGCTTCGAGAACACCCTTTTTGCCCAGGTAGATGAGAAGGAACCCGAGGAAGATGAGGAAAATACGAACGAACGAGGTTGTCGGATCATCGGTATGGACGAGAGTCGCAATGCCCTGAAACAGGTCGATGATACTGCCGCTGGAGGCGGTTGTGCTTCCTGCCGTATTTTCAATGATGTTTTCAACTACTTCTGGAGTAATTGACACGATTGGCGAAGTTTCCACTGTCAACACCTTAAAGCTTGATTGTCGCTTCCGACGACTCCGGGGCCGCGTCTGTGCCCCAACACCATTCGTCGAAAAACAACAAATTCGTTTAGTTCATGCCGTTTGTCACGGCGCCGGCTTTGCGGCGACAGAGTATCAGCCGATGGAAAGGAGCACTTCCCCGACGTCCACCGGAGAGCCGGGAGTGACATGCAGCTTCGTGACTTTTCCGGAGGCGACGGCGGTGATGGCCGTTTTCATCTTCATGGCTTCGAGAGTAGCGACTTGCTGGCCTTCCGTCACGGAATCCCCTTCGGCGACAACGTATTCGAGAAGGACGCCGGTCATGGGCGCAACCACATCATTGGCTCCGGCGGCGACGGCCGCTTTCTTCTCGGCCTTCGGAGCGGAAGCGGCGGCGGCGGGAGCGGCGGCCGGCGCCGCGGCAGCGACAGGCGCCGCGGCAACAGGCGCTGCGACAGGGGCGGAGACGCCGAATCCGTCGGGGTGATCCAGGTCTTCAACCGAGACTGTGTAAGACCGACCGTCAATTACGATTTTTAAATTGCGTGCCATTGCACTACCTCTCAAATAGTCTGTTTCAGTTCAATATTTCGCGTTTCGCAGGGAACCGCGACCGACAGGTTTCTCTTATCTTCTGGCTCTTTGACCGTGCGACCGCAACAAAGCGCTGCGCCCGCCGATGACCCAGCCGCCCATCTGCTTGGAGCGGTCGATATGGATCCGGACCGGCTGCGCGCCGATAACGGCGCAGACAGCGGCAATGACAGCAAGATGGTCTTCCGGGATATCGCCTTCAGCAACAGGAGCAGCGGGCGCTGCAGCTGCAGCTGAGGCGGGAACGGCGGCGGCGGGAGTCGAAGCGGCCCGCTTGGCCGCCGCGGCCTCGGCGGCGCGTGTTTCCTGAAGTTGCTGCAGATACCCCAAGCCCGCGACAATTCCCCAGATGACGGTTGCGCACAGGAAAGAGATAATGATCACGACGCCGTAGGCTTGCAGAATGAAGACTACGGCGTCCCAAGTGGGTGAGTTCGACGTCATAATGGAATATTCCCGTGTTTCTTGGCCGGGCGCAATTCACGCTTGGAACTGAGCTTCTGCAAGGCCAGGGCGATCGTTGATCTGGTTTCGCCCGGCATAATTACATCAGTCACGTAACCAAGGGAAGCGGAATAATAGGGCGAGGCAAACTCCGCCCGGTATTCGTCAGCCAGCTTCTTGGCGGCCTGCGCCCGGTCGGCGGCGGCGGTCAGTTCAGCCTTGTAAAGAATGTTGACGGCGGGCTCGGCGCCCATCACCGCCATTTCGGCGCTGGGCCACGCATAGGATACATCGGCGCCCATGGCCTGGCCGCACATGGCGAGATACGCGCCGCCGTACGCCTTGCGCATCACCACGGTGATCTTGGGAACCGAGGAGGAGCCGTAGGCGAAGAGCAGCTTGGCGCCGTGGCGGATGATGCCGCCGCGCTCCTGCTCGATGCCCGGCATGAAGCCCGGCACATCCATCAGGGTGACCAACGGAATATTGAAGGCATTGCAGAAACGGATGAACCGCGCGCCCTTGTCGGAGGAGTCGATGTCGAGCACGCCGGCCTTGTAGGCGGGCTGGTTGGCGATGATGCCGATGACCTGCCCGGCGAGGCGGCCGAACCCGACCACGAGGTTCTGGGCGAACAGGGCCTGGACCTCGAAGAAATCGCCGTTGTCCACCAGCCGCTGGATGACGTCCAGCACGTTGAACGGGGCGGAACGGTCATCGGGAATGATGGCGTCCATGGACGGATCATAATCGATGGAGATATCGTAGGGCAGATTCGGCGGGTCTTCCGTGTTGTTGCTCGGCAGATACGACAGCAGCTTTTTGACAATCTGCACCGCGTGTTGTTCGTCTTCGGCGATGAAGTGGATGTTGCCGGAAACCCTGGCGTGCATTTCGGCGCTGCCGATTTCATCCATCGAGGTTTCCTTGTAGGTCACCGCCTTGATGACGTCCGGCCCGGTGATGAACATGTGGGCGTTCTTGCGGGTCATGACGATGAAGTCCATGAGGGCCGGAGAATAGGCGGCGCCGCCGGCGCAGGGGCCGGAAATCACCGCGATCTGCGGCAGGACGCCGGAGAGCAGCACGTTGCGGTAAAACACTTCGCCGTAACCGTTCAGAGCCTCGACGCCTTCCTGAATACGCGCGCCGCCGGAATCCTTGAAGCCGACGATGGGCGAGCCGGTTTTTTCAGCCATGTCCATGACATCACAGATTTTCTTGGCGTGCATACGGCCGAGAGTGCCGGCCTGAACCAGAAAGTCCTGGGAGAAGGCGGAAATCTGTCGCCCATCGACGAGGCCGGTGCCGCACACCACGCCGTCGCCCGGCAATTCCTTCTTTTCCATGCCGAAGTTGTGGTTCTGATGCCTGACAAATGTCCCGACCTCCTGAAAAGAATAGGGGTCGAACAACAGGTTGAGGCGTTCACGCGCAGTCAGCTTGCCGGACTGATGGCGCTTTTCAATCTTGTCTGCTCCACCCGCGGTCACGAGTTCCTGGCGCTTTTTTTTGAGCAGTTCGATTTGTTTTGGATCTATGGTCATAGCATATCCTGACGGAGTATAAATAGTGATGCTTCAAGAGTCGTCCTGACGGTTCCGGCACAAGAAACGATGTCATTGCACTACACCTTCACAGCGTAATACCGTTGGCTTATTCAGGCGGGATAAAGGGGAGCGTGTGTTCCGCATCCAGGGGGGCATTATCGGTTGCTGATGTCGCCCCCTGCACTCTTTCGTCCTCTTGCGTCGGCGGACACTATCACATTTGCTGACGGACACAACTTTTTTTTCATGCCGTTAACAATGTTCCCATCAGGGTGCGGCACGTACAAGGCCCGACAACAGGAACGACACAAAGCCTCGGGAAGGAATTGACCGGCGGCGGATGCCGCGGGCAAACGCGGCGGGGAGCCGTTCCGGCCGGCGATTCTCCTGAAAAGATTCAAAGAGGTCAACATATTGGGAGATTCACACGGCGTGACGGAGAGGCTCATGTCCCGGAAAACGGCACGGAGTCGGGCTGCGGCGTAATGTTCGACGGCGGTGGTGAAGAACGATGCCGGTGATGCTGTCAGCGCTTGCGCAGCCCGGGGTAAACCGCTAAATCGGAGGGAGTGCCCGATAAAACCGCGGCCGGGTGGCGCCGCGCAACAGAAAAAGGAGCGGGTGCCGTGACAAATTCTCCGTTATATGGAATTCTCCTGCCGGTATGCGCCGCGGCGGCGGTGCTCAGCAGTGCCGGAAGCGCCGATGCCAAACAGTTCAAGAACGCCCGGTATGATTTTGTCGTCAACGTACCCGATAATTTCATGGCGTTGCCGGAACCGGCCAACGGCGACGGGCGGGCCTTCGTCCTCATGGCGAATGAAGATGTTTCCTTGCGGTTTTACGCCCGCCTCAAGCAGGGCGAGGACAGTATCGCCCGGGTGTGCGAGGCCGAGATCCCCGACGGCGCCGACAACAGCGACATGACGCTGAACCGGCGGGACTGCTATATATATTATGACTATGAGGGCCTGCACACCGAGCTGTTCGTCTTTCTCGTCCGCGGCGCGTTCTATTTCGGAATCAGCACCGTGCCGGTGAGCCAGCAGCAGAGCTATCAGGATGTCTTCCACAAGGTGTTCGTCTCGTGGAAAATCCACGGCAATCCAACGGTGTATTAGGGTAACGGAGGTTTCACCCGCAAACGCATTTCCCTTTTCATTCGTTCCGGCGGCGTGCTATGAGCCGGTTCCCGGCGTTTGCGCGCCGGCGCAACAACAGGAAATATCGTATGCCCATTCTTCATATTGCCAATAAAAACTACTCCTCATGGTCCCTGCGTCCGTGGATTTTGTTGAAGTATTTCAATGTGCCGTTCACCGAAAACCGGATCATTCTCGATGCCGCGGACAGCAAAGCCAAACTCCGCGCCATTTCGCCCACCGCGCGGGTACCGGTGCTGGAAGACGGCGATGTCCGGGTATGGGAGAGCCTGGCAATCATGGAATATGCGGCGGATGCCCTGGCGATTCCCGTCTGGCCCGCGGATCGCGCTGCCCGCGCTGCTGCCCGCTCGCTGGCGGCGGAGATGCACGCCGGGTTCATGGGTATGCGCTCCGCCATGCCGATGAATCTCAGCAAGAAGTTCGCCGGTTTCGACCCGGGCGAGCGGGCCCGCGCCGATATCGCGCGTCTCTCGACTCTGGTCGACTCCACCCGCCGCCGTTTCGGTGAGGACGGGCCGTTTCTGTTCGGCGCCTTTTCCGCCGCGGACGCCATGTATCTGCCGCTCATGACCCGGCTGGAAACCTATTCCGTGCCGCTTGACGGGGCGCTTGCGGCTTATTCCGAGGCGATGCTCTCGCTTCCCGCCTATCGGGAATGGCTTTCCGACGCCTGGAACGAACCATGGCTGCTGGCGGACGACGAAATCGACGCTGAGCCGATTCAAGTGTTCGGCGTCGCCAAGACGTGAAATACGAACGTCTCCGTCACAAGGGTGGCCATACGGGGCCGCCCGTCACTCCGTCAGCACCCGGTTTTGGGGGAAAATCACTTCCACCAATGTGCCCTGGCCGGGACGGGAGGTGATATGCAGCAAGCCGCGGTGGGCCTCCACCAGCGCCTTGGTGACCGTCAGGCCGAGGCCACTGCCGGGTTTGGTGCGGCGGTTGTTGAGGCGGCGGAACGGCTCCAGTGCCGAACGGATGCCCTCTTCGTCCATGCCGACGCCGGTGTCGCGAATGCGCAGCGCCGCCTCGCCGAGTTCGGTGAGGCTGGTGGAGACGATGATCTGTCCGCCGGCATCGGTGTATTTGATGGCGTTGGAGAGCAGGTTCAACACAATCCGCTGCAGCGCGCGCTCATCGGCGACGACAGTCGGGCTGTTTTCGGCGAAGCTGGTGCGCAGAATGAGGTGCGCCTTGTCGGCGTCGGGGGTGGAGAGGGTGATGCAGCGTGCCATCAGCTCGTTCAGGGAGGTGGGGGAGAAGGTGAATTCCATCTTGCCGGCTTCAATCCGCGCCAGATCGAGCAGGTCGTTGATCAATCCGAGCACGTGGGCGCCGGAGTCCTTGATATCGGTGAGATATTCGCGGTAACGGGCGTTGTTGACCGGGCCGAACCGTTCGTCGAGCATCAGTTCGGTGAAACCGAGAATGGCATTGAGCGGCGTGCGCACATCATGGCTGATTTTGGCGAGAAAATCGGATTTCATGGCGCTGGCCCGTTCCGCCTCTTCCCGGGCGGTGGTCAGTTCCCGTTCAACGCGCTTGAAGGCCGACAAATCCCGAATCACCACGCAGAACTTGCGGGTTTCCATGTCCTGGATGGAACTCATGGTCACGAACAGCGGGATACTGCCGCCCTGTTTGACCCGTCCGGTCACCTCGCGGCCGTTCAGCAGGCTGGTGCGGCCGCCGGAAGCGAGCCCTTCGAGATAATCGAGAATGACCACGTGGCTTTCCGGCGCCAGCAGCACGGTGACGGATTCACCGGTGACCTCGCCGCGGTCATAGCCGAACAGCGCCTCGGCGGAGTTGTTGAGGGAGAGAATGTGCCCGGTGTCGTTCACCGTAACGACGCCGTCGGTGGCAGTGTCGAGAATTGCTTCCAGTTCGCGCACGCGCTGCAGCAGCCCGGCGCCTTCCTGCGGCGGCGGAGACGGACTCTCCGAAGGCGTGAACGCAGGTGGGAGAAGCGGTTCTTGCGGAGCGGCGGAAACCTCGGGCTGGAGCGGAACCGGAACGGGTTCGTCGGCCGCCGGCAGCGGCGACGTCTGTTCATGCTCACGCAGGCGGGCCCGGAGCGACTCGGCGATTTCCCGCAGGGTGTTGCGGTCTTCCTTGCTCAGTTGCGGCGGCGTGTCGGCGGTTTTGGCGGCGGAGGTCTTTTTTACGGGTGCGGCAACCGGCGGTGTGATTTCCGCAGGGAGTTCGGTCGGCATGTTATGCAGGCGACACAAGCCGAAGCCGGAATAACCGGTGAACGTGCCGTCAGGCGCGTACGCGGGCGTGCCGGAAAACTCGATGAGCAAAGCCTGCGGCGTCGACACGCTGCCGGTGGAACCGGTGGGCCACAGCGCCTTGACGCCCTGCCAACTCTTGAGGTTGAGGAACGCCTCCTTCAGGATGTCCCGGGAGCGCTCCAGCCAGCGGATGTCGAAATCGGCGAAGGTTTTGCCGATGATGTCGGTGCGGGCCAAGGCCGGAATCGCGTTCCATTCCGGGGAGACGCGGGTGAACCGGCCGGCGGTGTCCATGCGCCAGAGAAAGCGGACGGTGCCGGCGGTGGATTTCCCGTTGGGCTGTTTGTCTTCCCGCTCGGGACCCGAGCGGGAAAAGCCCGCATCGGCCACGCGCTCCTTCGGAGCCGTGACCAGAACCGGCGGCCGGCCTTCCAGGCTGACAAACCGGCAGAGACACGTCATAGGCCCGGTGAGTCCCGACGGGTCGAGGGGCAGACGCTCCTGTCGGGTCGAGTGCGGAGCCGATATCGAAAAGGATGCCGCAACGGCGGCGAGGCGTTTCGCGAGGGTGGAATCGTTCACCATGCCGGTGTCCGGGTCGGTGACGGCGGCGGCAACTTGGGCCAGACCGGGGGAAGCGTAAAGCAGGGTGGCGCCGCGGCTGTCCCACACCAGCATGGGGACGGTGGACGAACGGCCGAAGACCGAGGCAAACAACGGGTCCTGCAGAAGAATCTGTTCGAGAAGACGGGTATTGATGGGTACGCGAGCGGCCATGGCTGTCAAAAAGTTAACGGAAATATCCGTCAAAAATACAACGTTTTGGCCTTTTTGCCCATAAAAAAAGGGTTTTCGCGGGTGTTAACCTGATATCAGGGTTAACCGGCGTCCCCGCGGCAACCAGAAAAAGGCGGAAAAAATAATCGAAAATGGGCTTGTGTTTACCGCGCTTTCGATTTAACGTCCGCGCGCTCAAAAACGGGCAGCTGTAGCTCAGTTGGCTAGAGCGTCGGATTGTGGCTCCGAAGGTCAGTGGTTCGAGCCCACTCAGCTGTACCATGCTTTCTTCTCGCTTTTCCGGAATGAAACCCGGCGGTGAAGCGCGCACTGTTGCGTCTTCCCGTTGGGCGCGCCCGGACTGCCGGATACCTGCCAAGATAGGATGAAATTCGTTACGGCCCGGCGGGCGGTGAGTCCCGTTACCGCGGAGTTGAATTAACCCTTTGTTAACGTTAATGGGTCAGAACTGTCTTAACCGTATGGCAAGCGTCGCGAAACGGCGCCAACCCGGCGGGATTAAAGCGGTTTTTTTGGCGGATCGAAACTTTTTTCGTATTTTTTCATCCCGTTTAATATAAACTTTACCATATTCCTTCATGTTCTTCCCAAATAGCAGGCGATTCTCCAGTCAGGGAGTCGTGCGTGTGTAGTCATCAGAGTAGCTGTGTATTGGGACAAAACCAATGAAGTTCACGTATAAACCTATCCGTTCGCAATTGCTTAGGGGAACGACCGCAGTCGGCTTGGCGCTTCTTGCGGCGACAGTTTGCGGGTACGGTCCGGCACAGGCGGCAGACGCGGATAACATCGTGCTCACCCTGTATTCGGATAATCAGAATCTGTGGGGGTATGGGTATATCGGCGAAGTCACGTCAAACAACGACGGGACTTGGAAGAACCTTCCGCCGACTTATCCGACGCCGGCCGATTGGTGGAACCCCGCCAACGGGACGGGATGGGTGAACCTTCGCCCCGAAGGCGCGGCGATGCCCGGGCGTGGAGCGCTCGAGTACGGCAGCTCGGCGGGAGTTTACGTTCCGGCAAGCGGAAGCATCGGTACGGTGAACCTCACGAGTTACTGCCTCACCAAAGGAAAGGGCGCCGACGAAAGCTGCTTAGGATGGTTGAACCCGAAAGCACGTACGACCCCACCGACTTATGTGGACGAAGAGGGGCCCGACGGCATCGATGACAACGACCCCAGTATTCCTCCCGGTGATCCCAGCTTCGTGGACCTCATAGGAGATCCCAACCCCAACGGTCTGGACGACACCAACGGCCTTCCTGAGTACACCTACTATGTCGGCATCGATGTGGTGGGCCCCACAACGGACCTGACCATCGAACAGTTGAGCGCTA
>JAISTL010000164.1 GCA_031272615.1 Methylobacteriaceae bacterium
GACAAACCGCTTTCCGTCCTTTATCTGTTGAATATTGTCCGTCTACAACCGGGAACCGCCATGCCCCTCAGCTGGATTGAGATTCAGGATAACGCCGTGCGTTTTGCCAAGCGCTGGGAGAACGCCCGGCGCGAAGAGGCCGACGCCCAGACCTTCCAGCGCGAGTTCTTTGCCCTCTTCGGCATCACCGACATCCTCGACGGCGGCGTGTTTGAATACAAGGTGCCCCTCGATGACGGCCGCACCGGCTATATCGATTATTTCCGCCCGCGCCAGATTGCCGTGGAAATGAAATCGAAAGACAAGGACCTCGACGCCGCCTACCGCCAGGCCATCAACTATGTCGCGCATCTTTCCGCCGACGTGATGCCGGAACTGGTGATGGTGTGTGATTTTCACAACATTCACCTCTACCACCGCACCAGCGGCGTCGTGCACCGCTTCAAAACCGGCGACCTCAGCCGCCACGTGAAAAAGTTCGCCGTTGTCGCCGGATATGAAACCACCCGGGATTATGATGACCAGGCGGAAGTCAACGTCAAGGCCGCCGAGAAAATGGCCAGGCTGCATGACGCGCTGAAGGAGCACGGCTACGAGGGCCATGACCTCGAAGTCTACCTTGTCCGCCTGCTGTTCATGATGTTCGCCGACGACACCGGCATTTTCCCCAAAGACGGCATCATCAACTATGTCGACAACAGCCGCCCGGACGGCGCCGACCTCTCGGATCGCCTGAACCGCCTGTTCGACGTGCTCAACATGCCGCCCGAGGTGCGGGAAAAGCGCTCCCTGCTGGCCGCGGACCTGAAACAATTCCCCTATGTCAACGGCGGCCTGTTCGCCGACCGGCTGCCCCCCGCTGATTTCAACGCCAGAATGCGGGCGACGCTCATCGACTGCTGCTCCTTTGACTGGCACGCCATTTCCCCCGCGGTATTCGGAGCCATGTTCCAGGGCGTCATGGACGCCGAAAAGCGCCGGGAACTCGGCGCCCACTACACCAGCGAGGAGAACATCCTCAAGCTCATCCGTCCGCTGTTCCTGGACGGGCTCCGCCGCGAGTTCGAGGCGGCAAAAACCTCGCCCCTCAAGCTCGACGCCCTGCACGACAAAATCAGCCGCCTGAAATTTCTCGACCCGGCCTGCGGCTGCGGCAACTTCCTCATTATCACCTACCGGGAGCTGCGCCGCCTGGAACACGACATTCTCAAGCTGAAGATTGACAACAACCAGCGGATTCTCGACGTGTCGGCGCTGCTCAAGGTCAACGTATCCCAGTTCTACGGCATCGAGATCGAGGATTTCCCCTGCCAGATCGCCCAGGTCGGCCTATGGCTGGCCGACCATCAGATGAACCTTGAAATCGGCGCGCTCTACGGCCAGGTAGTGACCCGCCTGCCCCTCACCCGCTCGCCGACCATCGTGCGCGCCAACGCCCTCACCACGGACTGGGCAAGTGTTGTGCCGGAACGGGAGCTGTCATACATTCTCGGCAATCCGCCGTTTTCCGGGGCGCGTTTCATGGGCGCGGCGCAAAAGGCCGACATGGCCGCGGTGTTCGGCCCGCTGAAGAACGTCGGCAACCTGGATTACGTCACCGCCTGGTATTGGAAGGCGGCCGGGATGATGCAGGGAACGGACATCCGCGCCGCCTTCGTCTCCACCAATTCCATCACCCAAGGCGAGCAGGTCGCCATTTTGTGGCGTCCGCTCAGCGAGCGTTTCAACATCCGCATCACCTTTGCCTGGCGCACCTTCAAGTGGAGCAACGAAGCCCGCGGCAAAGCCGCCGTGCATTGCGCCATCATCGGTTTTTCCCAATCGGCGGCGGACGGCGCCAAGGCCCTTTTCGACGAAAACGGCGAGCGCCGCGCCGCCGCCAACATCAACGCCTATCTGATGGACGGCCCGGACATGTTTCTCGACAGCCGCTCCAGGCCGATCTGCCCGGTTCCGGAAATCGGCATCGGCAACAAGCCCATCGACGACGGCAACTACCTGTTCACCGAAGCGGAAAAAGACGAGTTTCTGCGTGTTGAACCGGCGGCGGCACAATGGTTCCGGCCGTGGCTCGGCGCCGATGAGTTCATCAACGGCTACCGCCGCTATTGCCTGTGGCTCGGCGGGTGTACGCCGGCGGAACTGCGCGCCATGCCCCACGTGATGAAGCGTATTGAAGCGGTGCGGCAGTTCCGGTTGAACAGCAAAAGCGCGGGGACGCGGAAAATCGCCGCCACGCCGACCCGGTTTCACGTCGAAAACATGCCGAAGGGCAATTATATCGTCATTCCCGAGGTCTCATCGGAACGCCGGCAATACATCCCCATCGGCTTTCTCACTCCCGATGTGTTGTGCAGCAACAAGCTGCGCCTGATGCCCGACGCGACCCTCTACCATTTCGGCATTCTGACGTCGAACGTCCATAACGGCTGGATGCGCGCCGTCTGCGGACGGCTGGAAACACGCTACAGTTACTCGATTGATATTGTTTACAACAACTTCCCCTGGCCGGACGCCTCCGGAGCGCAGCAACAGGCCATTGCCGCCACCGCCCGGGGCGTGCTTGACGCCCGGGCCGGGTTCCCCGACAGCACTTTGGCCGATCTCTATGACCCCGTCGTCATGCCGCCGGTCTTACGCAAGGCCCACGACGCTCTCGACAAGCTCGTCCGCGCCGCCTACGGCTTCCCCGCCGACCTGCCGGAACCCGACATCGTCTCCCGCCTGATGACGCT
>JAISTL010000179.1 GCA_031272615.1 Methylobacteriaceae bacterium
AATATCATAACAAGCCAAATTTAACAATAATAATTATTCACTCTTACGCGGTTAAACACTAGAACTCGACGTGGTATATTAACTCGACATGGTATATTTCCGATACGATTTCAACACAATACGTTCAACCGATATGCCGAGCCTAACCTTATAAACAGAGATAACTATCCTGAGGCTCCGTCGAATTATTATCGAGAGTATCTCCATTATGAGCTCCCCAGCCGGGAAACTATCGACGCGGTTGAACAAAGTTTCGGCAAGATTGCGGTCCTGAAAGTCAAAGTGGTAACCAATTTGCTTGATGGATTGTATCCCCCTGAATTCAAAAGTAGCGACCTATTTTGTGTGGGGCGATATTGGGCATGGAGTCAAAAATACATTCGTCTCAACCATTTTCAAATTGAACAGATTATTGAAGATAAATATAATATAATTGATAGTCAATCAACTTTCTTTGTAGGATATCGTGGGTATGGTGAGGTCGAGTTTGGTTTAGCCGGTCGTTGCAAAACTAACAATACGTACTATTCTACTCGCAGTTATTACGTGATGGTTTATCAGGACCCGGATCTTGAATACATGGGGCCTATTGATTACCGCAACGGACAGTTTGTGAAATCATACCGGCGGCACCGCGGCAGTTCTGGACGAACTTGTCCGGTGTCGGAAAGCAATCTTGTGAATCCGGACCAGTGCGATGTTCTTGAAGAAAACGCATATGCTCTGATTGGTGTGGATCGCGATAAAAATACTGATCCTTCAGAACGTAACAAGAATACGGTTTATTTTACTGAGT
Organism: Methylobacteriaceae bacterium; assembly: GCA_031272615.1. Classification (GTDB taxonomy): domain Bacteria; phylum Pseudomonadota; class Alphaproteobacteria; order Rhizobiales; family Beijerinckiaceae; genus Hohaiivirga. The sequence goes on from JAISTL010000179.1 coordinate 797, forward strand.
GCAAGTGAATGCCGCTGGTGCATATCACGCTGAAATCCGATGATACGCGCCGTTTTGCGGCCGGTATGCGCCTGCGGGCGGAGCGTGGCGGGAGGCGATCAGCCTGGACTGCTTCATTCCCGGAAATGAGGGCGAAGTGGAGCGGCACGACTCCCGCGAAGGGCAAGAAACGTGTTGACAGTTTGCCGCCCGCCCCGGGAACCGCCGGGTGTTCAGCATTTGCCTCATGATTTCCGGTGAAACCTGTCTCAAGTTCTGATAATAGGGAACGGCGGGCAACGGCACGGAACGCGGCATGGGCAGAAACAACAACAGGTTTTCCAGGGAGAGGGTGGCGGGTATCGTCGCCGTCTTCTGCTTCCTGACGTTTTTTCTGACGATCACCGGGCTTCTTCCCACCCTGATGTTTGCCGTGATGGCGTTGTTCGACACGGTGGCGGGGGCGTTTCTCTTGGTATTCCTCGTGGTGGGGCTGAACTTTTACTTCCGGATGTTCGCCCTGTCGAATCTGAGTCGCCGGGCGATGCTGGGGGACGAAGCGGCCCAGTACAGGCTGGCGCTGCGGTATCAGGAGGGCCGGGGGGTGCGGAAAAGCCTGCCGCTGGCGGCCGAGTGGATGCGCCGGGCAGCGGAACGCGGCCTGGTGGAGGCGGAAAGCCGGTTGGCCGACTATTATTATGAAGGCAGCGGCGTCACACAGGATTATGCCGCGGCGGCCCAATGGTATCGCAAGGCCGCGGAACAAGGGGAAGCCTTTGCCCGCCGGCGGTTGGCCAGCCTTTATTATTACGGCCGGGGCGTGGAGCAGGATTACGCCAAAGCGGCGGAGTGGATGCGCAAGGCCGCGGACCAGGGGGATCCGGAAGCCGTGGTGAGCCTGGCCGAGCTCTATTTTGACGGCAACGGCGTGGAAAAAGACCCTTTGGAAGGGTTGCGCCTGCTGATTTATGCCGCGGACCGCGACAATATCGCCGCGCAGCTCCAACTGGGGCGTCTTTACGGTGAGGGCAACGTGATTCCGCAAAATTACGCCGAGGCGCTGAACTGGTATCACCGGGCGGCGGCGCTCGGCAACACGGAAGCGCTTTACGCTCTGGGGGTGTATTATCTCGAAGGGAGAAGCGTGCCGTCGGACAGGCTGGTGGCGGGAGCCTGGTTTGCCGAGGCCGCGCGGAAGGGACACCCCGAGGCCCGGAATGCCTTGAATGAACTCAACCGTAAAAAATAAGGCGGGGTTGCCGCCCGAACCCGTTCATCCGGGCGGGAGCAGATGATTGAACAGCATCTGCAGGTAACGGGGCATCCGCGCAGGGTCGATGTCGGCGCGGCTGCGGACGATTTTGGCGCCTGAAAGCTCCGGCTCGCTTTGCGCGGCAACGGCGGTTTCGATTCGCGCCGCCAGTTGGCCGGCCGAACAGTCGAAACGGACAAGACGCATCAGGGCGAGGGCGGGCCAGCAGCGGATGACGAGCCACTGGGAGTCCACCTGGAACCCGTCGCCGATGCCGGTTTCCTCTTCGAGTTCGCGCAACAGGCTGCCGGCCATGTCCACCGAGCCGTCGGGGCGGCAGTCGCTGAGGTCCGGCGTTCCGGCGGGGAAATAGATTTTCCCGGCGTTGGCGGTGTGAGGGCCCATGACGGCGCAGACATAGGCGTTGTCGGCGGTGTTCAGGATGCCCATGGCAAAACTGTTCCAGACTTCGTATTCCGCGGCCTCGAGATCGATGGCGCCGAGAAGTTCGGAGTATTTGACAGGGAAAAGAGCGAGCGAGCACAGGTCGTTTTCGACCCGCACATTCCGGGCGAGCAGCACGTCGCCGTCATAAACCGCCGGTTGGCGCGCCGTGCGGCGTGCGAAATTCGCGGCAATCGCCTGCCGGTTGGCGCGCGCCCACGGCCACTCCCAATCGACGCGACGGGCAACGACGCTCAGGACGGAGTCGATGGCTGGTGGTTGCATGGTACTCATCGGAATAATTATCCCTTGTTGCGCATTTTGAATCGACTCAGGAATTGTCCAGAAGCCATTTCTCCAGCTCCGGCAGAATTGTATTACGTTCTCTTCCTGAGATACGCCGGGAATTCCGGATTTTCTCCGTGAGGATTGTCATGTCCGCGACGGTCAGGGCGCCAACCTTTCTCTCCATCCGTTCGGCCGGGAAGTGGTGTATGGCGTGGCAGGCAACGTACCTGTCAGTGCCTTTGAGAAACGGGTAGCATTTTGCCTCAATCATGAAATCGTCATACATCGCGCGGTGTATGCTGTTGATCAAGAGAAACCCGTCCCCGGACACCGAAACGCAGACGGCGTGCTTGGTTTGTCTGTGCGACACCGAACTATCGCTGACATCAACAATCCAAACATCGCAGATTTGTTTCATCCGGCTCTACAGGACAATGCTGGGGGCAGTTGTTTCCAAATCCCGGCGAAGCCAGTCTTCCTCGATCATGTCTTCGAAAGCGATGCCGCTGTTCGGATTATTCTCAAACGCCTTGATCCAGGCGGGTTCAAGGTGGTTCCTGTTCTTGACGTCATCAAACGGTTTGCCCGCATATTCGGAAAAACCGAATTCCAAGGCTTCCATGTCCGTATCGGAAAAATAGTCCGTCGAGGGCGCCCTGGTGGCTTTCAGCAACTCGCCCTCCTTGAAATAGTCGGGATTTCGGCCGTTCTTGATGTCATCGTAAATCGCGCTTGGAACCGTGCCGTGTTCCATGGCAATGTACCGGTCCCCCGTGATGGGACGTCCATAGTGATTCAGGTGATATTTCTCCGCCGAAAACAGGATTTTCAAAATGTTGTACGGATTGGGCTCTCCGCGTTGAATGATCCACAGCACGGCTTCCGTCGCCTTCTGTCTGTTCATCGTGAAACGAATAGCCATGGGTCAGTTCCTTGTCGTGTATGCAGAGCTCACGAAATCAACGTCAGGAATTATAGGCACATTGACGGCCGCTGTAAAGCGTTTCACAACAACGGAAAGAGCGGGCCGGGATGCGGGCGCGCCGGGAAACCGATACCGCTTCTGGAGTCTGTTGCGACGGATCCGGGTTGTGCGCCGGTTTCGGAGCCGATGATGCAGGGGGAGTGCGTTTCCAATGCTGACCCGCACGAACGTCCGGCGTGTCACCCCACCTTTTCAGCCGTGAAGGTCCATGTGGGGCGGACGATCTCCTCCTGGGCGTCGATCAGCAGCAGTTCCGGAGAGGCAGCCTCCACCGAGCGTTTCAAGATGCTGTAGGTGGAAGAGGTTGCCGCTTCAAGCGCCGCGACGGCGGAGCGGGTGCGCAGGTAGTGGACAAAGAACAACGAGGCGATGACATCACCGGTTCCGGAAACGGGAATGGTGTCGAAACGGGGGGTGCGCACCAGCCAGAAGCCGCCGTTTTCCCCCACCAGCACCTCGATGGCGTCGGCGGGCGTCTCGCCGGTGGTGACGGACGTGACCGCGACAACCCGGGGGCCGCGGCTTTGCAACTCAGACACCGCACGGAACACGTCCCGGCGGGATGTCGCCTTGGAGTCCGTCAGCAGTTCCAGTTCAAACTGGTTGGGAGTCAGAATGTCGGCGAAACCCATCGCCTGATGCTTCATGAAACCGGGAATGCCGTCGCTGACATATAGGCCGCGTCCGTAATCGCCCATCACGGGGTCACAGCAGTAAATCGCCGAGGGATTGGCTTTCCGCACCCGGGTGACCGCATCGATGATGGCGGCGCCGATGTCGTCACCGCCGACATACCCCGAGAGCACTCCGGAGCATTGAGGCAAAACGCCGCGCGCCTCCACTCCGTCCAGCAGCGCCGAAACCATCGCGCCGTCAAACACAGGGCCGGTCCAGTCACTGTAACCGGTGTGATTGGAGAACTGCACCGTGAGAATCGGCCAGACTTCAACGCCCAGGCGTTGAATACAGAAGGTTGCCGCGGCATTGCCGACATGCCCGTAGACGACATGGGATTGGATGGAAAGAATGTTCATTGGGCCACTCCGGTCAGTTCGGGAAACGGGCGGTTCCGAGTCAGGTTGAGAAGACGTGCGAAAGGGCACGTCCGCCGCGTGATATAATGACGATTCTCACGGGAGAAAAGCCGAATTCTGCGGATTTCCCGGGGGAAATGCCCGATGCGCGGAATTGCGCTTGAAAAAACACTGTTTTGATTTAAATTGACGGTACCACACCATTCGAGGCCTTACGGGAAAGAATGCAAGAGCATGGGATACGACGCAGTTCAATACGACGACAATAATATTTTCGCCAAAATTCTGCGCGGCGAGGTGCCGTGCCACAAGGTTTATGAGAGTGAGCGCACATTGGCGTTCATGGACTTGATGCCGCAGTCGCCGGGGCATATTCTGGTTGCGCCCAAAGTCAAGGCTGTCAACCTTCTGGATATTCCGGCAAAAAACCTGCAGGATCTGATAGCTGACGTGCAAATCGTCGCCCGCGCCGCACTCGAGGCGTTCAGTGCCGATGGAGTTTCAGTGTTTCAGTTCAACGGGGAAGCCGCGGGACAGACCGTTTTCCACCTGCATTTTCACATTGTGCCGCGCTATGCGGGCGAGGTGTTGACGCACCACGCGTCGGAGCAGGTGGGTGAAGACGTTCTGGAACAACAGGCGGAGCGCGTCCGGACGGTTCTCGCGCGTTAGAGGAGGGGAGAGCCGTCGCGGGGGTGGCGCGGTGGGGTT
>JAISTL010000214.1 GCA_031272615.1 Methylobacteriaceae bacterium
CAGCGCGCGGCGGACGAGGGCGTCCGCCATCCCAGCCCACCGGCCGTGGGCAATTCCGCATTCCGCATTGCCCCCTCACCCGGCGCTTTTGCGGGCGATGGCCAGCGCCCGGGTCGCCAGCTCCACGGGAACGATGATGTGGGAGATGCAGCCGGAGCGCAGCGCCCCGGTGATGGTTTCCGGCGTGGCGTTGGCGGCGCACACGCCGATGACCGCCGGGCAGCGGCGCAGGATGTCCAGCGGGATTTGCATGGTCAAATCCGTTTCCGGGTGAATGACGTCGCCGTCGATATCGAAATAATAGGAGAGCAGCCGCCCCACCGCGCGGCGGCGAATCAGCAGGTCCTGAAACTGGGCGCGGGTGGCGAGGTCCGGCACCGACGGGTAATTGCCGATATTGACGATGGCCACCTCGAGCTTGCGCCAGTGCTCCCGCAGCGCCCGCGAGTTCTCCAGCTCGCGGATATGCTGCGCCTCGGTCTCGCTCTCGGCAAAGGCCGGTGAATGCCAGTACACCGGCTGCGACGCCGTGCTTTGGGCGAAAATGCGGACAATCTCGTTGGAGTGGTAGTTGCGGTTGGGAAAACCGCCGTTGCCGATGAGCGGGCAGAAGCTGCGGGCGATGCCCTGCATGGGCGGGCGGCTGTCCATCAGCTGCGCCAGAACGCCGACCATCGTCCCCCAGCCGACGCCGAAGCGCTTGTTGTGAAACATTTTGATGAGCGTAATCACCGCCTCGGCCATCGCCTCGTTGGTGACATTGATGTTGCCGCCCTCGGGCACCGGCGTCGCGCCGTTGAGGCCGAAGGTCTCCACCAGCTGGTTGCGCAGGCGGATATTGGTCTCCCACGGCTCGTTGATGCGGATGGTGACAATGCCCGCCTCCCGCGCCTCGGTGAGCAGACGGCTCACCAGCGGCCGCGAAATGCCGAACCGGCGGGCGATTTCCTGCTGGGTGCGGTTGTCCTCGTAATACGCCCGGGCGATATCGACAAGCCTCTGGATTTTACTGTGCTCTTCCCGCATGACCCGCCCCCGGACGCCGCTTCCCTTTTTTGCGCTTGTACCATGTCCGTCCGGCAATCTCAACGACAAAGTTACATTTGTGAATTTTGCCCACCGGAACAGCGAACTCCGTCCGGGACTCGATTCAAACATCAAGTTACGAAAAAAACAATGCGATTTCCGGATTATGCACATCACGACCGGCCGCCGCCCGTTTTGCGTCTTGTGTTTGGTGTGGGCTTATGTTATGAAAACGGCACAAAAAAATAACATATGTTAATCCAGAGGCCCGCCGGATGATTACCAAGGCCGTATTCAGCGCCATGCTGTTGAGCGGCGCCGCCCTCCTCAAGGAGGAACGCGACCGCATCGGCGACATCGACTCGCGATTCGGCGACGGTGACCACGGCGTGACCACAAGCAGAATTGCCGATACCATCGAAGCGAAAGTCGCGGCGTGGACCGACGCGTCCTTTCACGATTTCATCGATGATCTCGGCACGGCGATCATGGAGCTGGGCGGCGGCTCGGCCGGCCCGCTCTACGGCACCATGATCGGCGGCATGGCCGAGGCGTTGAGTGACGAAACCGCGGTGGATGCCGCCGGGCTGAAACAGATGCTGGCGGCCTCCCGTGACGAGATGTTCCTCATCACCAAGGCGCGGGTCGGCGATAAAACCATGATGGACGCCCTCATTCCCGCCGTTGCCGCCGCCGAGCGGGCCCCTGACGACGTCGGCGCCGTTCTCGACGCCGCCGCCGCCGCGGCCCGGGCCGGGCGCAAGGAAACCGCCAAATTCCGGGCCCGGCACGGACGCGCCCGCAACTACGGCGAACAGACCATCGGCACCGTCGATGCCGGTGCGTTGAGTACCTCACTGTTTTTCCGGGGGTTGGCCGACGGCTTCCACAAGGCGCAGGCCTGAGTGCGCTGACCTATGTTATAGTTTGAGGTTTTGCTTGTCTGATTTGTTGGGAGACTGCCCATTATGAAAATGAAAAAGTTCATCAACGACCCCCGGGACCTGACCACGGAACTGCTGGAAGGCTTTGTTGAGGCCAATAAGGACCTCGTCTCCCTGCAGAACGGCCGCACCGTGGTCAACACCCGGGCGCAGGACGCCGACCGCGTCACCATCGTCATCCAGGGCGGCTCCGGCCACGAGCCCGCCCTGAGCGGCTTTGTCGGCGAGGGGATGATTGACGCGTCGGTGGTCGGCGACATTTTCGCCGCTCCCGGCCCCCAAGCCTGCGTAGACGCCATCAAGCTGGTGGACCGCGGCCGGGGCGTGCTCTATGTGGTGCTCAACCACGCCGGCGACATGATGACCGGCAACCTCACCATGAAGGCGGCGGCGAAAGAGGGGCTGAAGGTCATCAAGGTGGTGACCCAGGAGGATATCGCCAACGCGCCGCGCAAAAATGCCGGAAACCGCCGCGGCCTGGTGGGGTGCATTCCCTGCTGCAAGATCGCCGGCGCCGCCGCCGCTGACGGCCGGACTCTGGAGGAGGTCGCCGCCGTCGCCCAGCGTTTCGCCGACAACATGGCGACCCTTGGGGTAGCCGTGCGCGGCGCCACCCACCCGGCCACCGGCAACGTCATCGCCGACATCGGCGAGGATGAGATGGAAATCGGCATGGGCCAGCACGGCGAGGGCGGCGGCGGCCGCCAGCCGATGAAACCGGCTGACGAAACCGCGGCGATTATGCTCAACGGCCTGCTGAAAGACCTCGATATCAAGTCCGGTGAGAAAATCATGCTGATTCTCAACGGCACCGGCGCCACCACGCTGATGGAGCTGTTCATCATTTACCGCAAGTGCGTCAGCTTCCTGAAGGAAAGAAACATCGACATCGTCGCCAATTATGTCGGCGAGTTGCTGACCGTTCAGGAGCAGGCAGGCTTCCAGATGTTCATGGCGCGCATGGACGACGAGCTCCTGCGCTACTGGAACGCCCCCTGCCGCACGCCTTATCTCAAGCGCTAGGAAGGAGAAGAAACATGGCTGACGGCGATGGAAACATCAACTCGAAAAACTACTATCTGGACAAGCCCGCCGCCAACGAAGGCTATCATATGAAGGGGCTGGGAAATCTCGACTGGGGCATGAAGGACCGCCTGAGCCGCATGTTCCGGCCCGACACCGGGCACACCGTGATGCTGGCCTTCGACCACGGCTACATCATGGGCTCGACCTCCGGGCTGGAGCGGCTGGACATTGTCGTTCCGCGGCTGGCGTCCCATGTCGACGTGCTGATGGGAACCCGCGGCGCCATCCGCACCTGTGTCCCCCCCACCTTCAACAAGGCGGTGGCGCTGCGCTGCTCGGCGGGCTCCAGTGTGCTCGACGAGGATATGAGCCACGAGGTGGTGGGCGTCGACATCGACGACGCCATCCGCATGAACGCGTCGGCCATGGCCATCCAGACCTTTATCGGCGCGCCGGGCGAGAAATCCAGCATAGACAATCTGTGCCGGACCATCGACGCCGGCAACCGCTACGGCATCCCGACACTGGGGGTTGTCGCCGTCGGCAAGCAGATGGAACGGACCACCAAGTACTTCCTGCTGGCGACGCGAATGGTGGCGGAATTCGGGGCCCACATTGTCAAAACCTACTACTGCGAGGATTTTGACAAGGTGGTGGCCGCCTGCCCCGTGCCCATCGTCATGGCCGGCGGCAAAAAACTGCCCGAAAACGAGGCCCTGACACTGACCTACCGCGCCATCCAGGGCGGGGCGGCCGGCGTCGACATGGGCCGCAACATCTTCCAGGCCGACGACCCGCCGGCCATGGTCCAGGCGGTTGCCAAGGTTGTCCATGAAGGTTTCACGGACAAACAGGCATTCGAATACTATCAACACATTCACAACGGAGGAGCATCATGAGCGCTGAATACCTGCACATCGGCATACCCATCACCAACAAGAAGCCCGGCATGGTCTACAATGACGGCATGAAACTGTGGATGAGCAACCCCGACGATTACGATTACAAGATCGAGTATCTCCGCTTCGAAGAGGGCGGCCCCTTCCCCGAGATCATGCACAAGAACCCGCATATCGCCTACAAGGTGGACAGCATCGAACACTATGTGGAAGATGCCGACCAGCTGATTTTCGGCCCCGCCGAAATCGGCCCGGGCATCCGCATCGCCTTTGTCATCAAGGACGACGTGATTCTCGAGCTCTATGAGGACAAGTCCAAATAGGCTTGGCCCGCCGGGCGCCGACGCCTTCTGACGCACTGTTCTCCCGGTCGGGAATAACCCCCGACCGGGGGAATACATGTGTGTTTCCGGAGGGTGGCCCCCATCCGCCACATGCTTACGGCCCGCCTTCGTCCACCACCTCGGGAATGGGCGCTCCCAGCCGTTTCAGCGCGCTGATTGCGTCCTCGTGGCCGTGGGCGGCGGCTTTGGTGTACCAGCTCACCGCCTGCGTCATGTCTTTCCCCACGCCTTCTCCGGCTTCATATTTCTCCGCCAGGTGGAACTGGTCGGTGGCGTCATCCTGTTCCGCCGCCTTCCGGTACCAGTACACCGCCTTTTCGTTGTCTTCGGGCGCGCCCAGGCCGTCGTCATAGATTTCCGCCAGATACGACTGGGCATCGGCGTCTCCCTGTTCGGCGGCGCGCGTGAACCAGTAGACGGCTTTCCCGGCGTCTTTCGGCACATCGACGCCCTCGTGGTATTTGATCGCCAGATAATACTGGGCGGTCTGATCGTTGTTTTCCGCCGCTTTGGTGTACCAGGAGATGGCCGCACGCTTGTCGACAAACCCGTCAACGCCGATATCCATCAACGAGCCCACATTGAACTGCGCCTTGGCGTGCCCCTTGTTCGCCGCCCGTTCAAACCACTCCAACGCTTTTTTCGTGTCCATCGGCACGCCGCCGTCGCCGCTGTCATAAAACCTTCCCACATGAAACTCGGCGTCGGCGTTCCCCTGTTTCGCGGCGCGCGAGAACCAGTAAAACGCCTGCTCCACGTCCTGTTCGATGCCCTCTCCCAGCTCGTACTTTTCGCCGAGCTTGTTTTGCGCCGCCGCCAGATTCAAATCCGCCGCCAACCGGTAGAATCCGGCGGCCTGGATCAAATCCTTCGGCAACTCCCTGCCGGTATCGTATTTCAGCGCGATGGCATACAGCGCCTCGGGAACCTTCTGTTTGGCCGCCGCCGTGTACCAGCGGAAGGCCAGTGTGTTGTCTTCGGCAACGCCGTCGCCGTTGTCATAAATCACGGCAAGGTTGTATTGCGCCCGGCCGTGGCCCTGCTCCGCCGCCCTGGTGTACCAGGCGACCGCCTTCTGCTTGTCTTCGGGCAGCATGTCGCCTTTGCTGTAATAGAATCCGAGGTTGTACTGGGCGCTGGCATATCCGTTTTCCGCCGCCCGTGTCGTCCAGTAGAGGCTCTGCTCCTTGTCATAGCTGACGCCTTCGGCGCTCTTCAGCATCGAGCCGACATTGAACTGCGCCCGCGGGTGGTTCTGCCGGGCCGCCTGCAGGAACCAGTAAAACGCTTTTTCCGGGTCTTTCCTGACCCGCCGGCCGAAGTAATAGCGCTCGCCGAGGGTGAACTGCTCCGCGGCGGTGGTCGGATTCATGTTTATCTTCGGCCCGGCGGGAGCTTTCTTCGCCGCCGCGTCGCCGATGAGGCCGGAAGCGGCGATGAGCGCCGCCGCCAGGGTTCCGCACAATACCGTGTACCTGTGTTTGTTCATGCCGGTTCCTCCCCCGCATCCCGCCCCGGTTCCGACCTGTGGTTTTGATACGGATTATAACCGGAAATGAGGGACTTAGCGATATCAATTTGTGTGTCACACGCGCTGACATGACACCCGAATGCCGCACACACACTCTGCGATAAACCCCGAAGGGGTGCCGCTCTTGGTAACCCCGGGTTGAAAGCCTCAGGTATATCAAAAGCGTCACCCCTGCGGGGTTTATGGCGGAGTCTGTGTGCGGCATTCGAGCTAACCGGCCCACTCCACCGGTCGCCATGACGCGCCGCCGTGTATCACACACCCTCCAACTCGGTTGCCAAATCGGTACCGTCCGGATAGTCATTCTTGTTCCACTTCGGCAAACACCAGAGTTCCACACCGTCAACAAAACGCCTTTCCGCGCCAAGGCTTATCAACCGCTGACGATCCGACTCCTTTGTCACGTAATGCATGTAGCCGGGAGACCAAATGTTGTGTGAGGCCGCTTCTATAGGTACTCCCGGCAGAATGCGCGGCTTGATCCGTCCCCTCGCGTCCAGCAGTCGCTCCGACGAAGTGACGGCGTAATACGGCTTCAAAATCCGCACAACCGGCCCGAACAGCGGTGTCATATCGTC
>JAISTL010000215.1 GCA_031272615.1 Methylobacteriaceae bacterium
GGCGTCAGCGGCGTCATCGGCGGGCCGCGGCCGTACACTTTCTTTGTCAATCACCGCCATATGCGCGCAGGAAATCACCCACGAGCGCGGATCGCGGCCGGGCTGGGTGAAGGTGAACACCTGTTCGAGCGGAATACCGTCAACCCCGGTTTCCTCCATGAGTTCCCGCGCCGCCGCCCGGCCCACGGTCTCATCGGGGTTCATGAAGCCGCCCGGCAATGCCCAACGGCCTTTGAACGGCTCGCCGCCGCGCTTGATCAACAGGATTTCGGGCGCGCCGCCCGCTCCGGAAAAGGCGAAAATCACCACATCGGCGGCCACCGACGGGCGCGGATAGGTGTTGTCATCAGTAGCGCTCATCCCGATTTCTCCATTTTCCCGTCTCTCGCGAACCGGTCGCGGGTACCCGCCGAAGTTGAGTCTATCAGTAAACACGTTCCTGCGCCGGGGGAATTCCGGACAACGAAACGGCCTGCCCGGATGCGGCAAGCCGTTCCCGTTTGCGGCGACAGCACCGGCGACTCACGCCGACGGCCTGGTCATCTCCAGCGGCACCACCCACTTGTCGAAGTCTTCGCTGCTCAGCAGGCCGAGAGCCAGCGCCGACTCTTTCAGCGTCAGGCCTTCCTTGTGCGCCTTCTTGGCGATTTTCGCGGCGTTGTCATAACCGATGTGCCGGTTCAAAGCCGTCACCAGCATCAGGTTCTTGCCGAGTTTTTCGGCAATCACCGGCAGATTCGGCTCGATGCCGACGGCGCAGTTGTCGTTGAACGCCAGCATGGCGTCACTGAGCAGACGGATGCTCTCCAGCACATTGTGCACCATGACGGGCTTGAACACGTTGAGCTGGAAATTGCCCTGGCTGCCGCCGAAGGCTACGGCGGCGTCATTGCCGAACACCTGGACGCACACCATCGTCAACGCCTCGCACTGGGTCGGGTTGACCTTACCCGGCATGATCGACGAACCCGGCTCGTTTTCCGGAATCTTCAGCTCACCGATGCCGCAGCGCGGGCCACTGGCAAGCCACCGGACATCGTTGGCCATTTTCATCAGCCCGCCGGCGAGAGTCCGCAAAGCGGCGGACGTCTGCACCAGCGCGTCATGGGCGGCCAGCGAGAAGAACGGATTGTCGGACGCGTGGAACGGGTAACCGGTAATCTCCCCCATATGCTTGGCCGCCAGCGCGCCGAACTTCGGATGGGCGTTGAGGCCGGTGCCGACGGCGGTTCCGCCGATGGCCAGGGAATAGAGGCCGGGAAGCGCCGCCTTGACGGCTTCGGTGTCGAAATCCATCTGCGCCACCCAGGCGCTGATTTCCTGCCCCAGAGTAATCGGCGTGGCGTCCTGCAGATGGGTGCGGCCGGTCTTGACGATGGTGGCGTATTCCCTGGACTTGGCGTCCAGCGTGTCACGCAGGGTCTTGATGGCCGGGAACAGCCGCTTGTGCAGTTCCTCCACCACGGCGATGTGCATGGCTGTCGGGAAGGTATCGTTGGACGATTGCCCGCGATTCACGTCGTCATTGGGGTGAACGGGTTTCTTGCTGCCCATTTCGCCGCCGGCCAGCTCGATGGCGCGGTTGGATATGACCTCGTTGGCATTCATGTTGGACTGGGTGCCGGACCCGGTCTGGAACACCACCAGCGGAAAATGCTCGTCCAGCTTGCCGGAAATCACTTCGTCGGCGGCGCGGGCGATGAGCTCGCCCTTCTCTTTGGGCAGCTGCCCGAGTTCGGCGTTGGCGAGAGCGGCGGCTTTCTTCAGCACGCCGAGCGCATGAATCACCGGGCGTCCCCATTTGAACCGATCGACTCCGATGGGAAAGTTCTGGACGGATCTCTGGGTTTGCGCCCCCCAATACTTGTCGGCGGGAACCTCGATTGTCCCCATGGAATCGCTTTCAATACGAACCTTGCTCATGCGTTTTCTCCATTTTTCGGCAGGCAGACAGTTTCTCCGGCCGGGTCTTGTTCCCGGCGCTTCCATGGCCGATGCCGTTAAACACGAAATATGTTCACAAAAAGACGGATTCACCTTTATGTTCCCGAAATGACGCGGACTTCAACAGCTTTGGGGGATACGCCCGCGGACACGATAAATCTGTTTGATTTGCCCCGCGATTGTACTAGACTTCAGGCAGGAACCGGCGGGATTTGCGTTTCTCTTCACCCGAAACACACGAGACTGGATGCATCCATGAGCAAGAATACCCTGAATCTGCCGCGCCGCATGCGCCGCAACCGCAAGAGCGACTGGAGCCGCAGGCTGATACGCGAAAACAGCCTCACCGTTGACGACCTCATCTGGCCGATATTCATTGTCGAGGGTGAGAATCTGCGAGTGCCAGTAAACTCGATGCCGGGGGTCGACCGCCTCAGCGTCGACCAGGCGGTGCGTGAGGTCGAGGACGCCCGCAATCTCGGGATTCCCGCCGTCGCCCTGTTTCCCGCCACCGACGCCGCCCTGAAGGACGCCACCGGCAGCGAGGCTCTCAATGAAAACAACCTGGTCTGCCGGGTCACCCGGGCCATCAAGGCGGCGGTGCCCGATATCGGCGTCATGACCGATGTCGCTCTCGACCCCTATACCGACCACGGCCATGACGGCGTAATCATCAACGGCAAAATCGCCAACGATGAGTCGGTGGAAATCCTCGTTGAGCAGGCCCTTGTCCAGGCCCGGGCCGGCGCCGACATCATCGCCCCCTCGGACATGATGGACGGCCGGGTCGGCGCCATCCGCTCAGCCCTCGATGCCGAAGGGTTCATCGATGTGCAGATCATGGCCTACGCCGCCAAATACGCCTCGGCCTTTTACGGGCCGTTCCGCGACGCGGTGGGCTCGCTGTCGGCCCTCAAGGGCGACAAGCTCACCTACCAGATGGACTTCGCCAATTCCGACGAAGCGCTGCAGGAAGTCGCGCTGGATATCGACGAAGGCGCCGATATGGTGATGGTCAAACCGGGCCTTCCCTATCTCGACATCGTTCGCCGCGTCAAAGACGAGTTTCAGGTTCCCACCTATGTCTATCAAATCTCTGGGGAATACGCCATGCTGGTCGCCGCCGCGCAGAACGGCTGGCTGAATCGGGAAAAATGCATGATGGAAAGCCTGATGGCATTCAAGCGCGCCGGAGCGGACGGAATCCTCACGTATTTCGCCCCCGCCGCCGCGCGTCTTCTGAAAAGATAGTTCAAACCGTGCCGGACGAAGACCATCCGAAA
>JAISTL010000307.1 GCA_031272615.1 Methylobacteriaceae bacterium
GCCACCGCGGGAATGATCTGCTGTTTGTCGTCCTGATTGACCAGGCCGTCGAACATGTTGCGAAGGAGCGCGCTGTTCGAGCCGCCGACGTAGAATTGCGGGTCCACCGATGTGGTGGATGTGGCGGTGCCGACCTTCAGATCCGCAGCCAGGACACCGGTCGAGACCAGCAGGGTTGCGCTCAGGAGCGCCGCAGCGAAAGCATTTTTCATGATGGGACCTCCATTGGTTTTCAGTGTGCTGATTATCCCGGGTTCGGCAACGCCGCCCGCTCTTTTTGATTTTTGATGAGAATACTCTCATTTCTCCTGAAAGAAAATAAATGGTTATTGATGAGTCGATAACCGGATGTTATGATCTAAACGGCAAGCGGAGACATCGACCATGCGTATTCATCCCCGGCAAGTCGAGGCGTTCCGGGCGGTGATGCTCACCGGCGGCATCACCCAGGCGGCGCGGTTCATGAATATCACCCAGCCGGCCGTCAGCCGGTTGATCCGGGATTTCGAGGCGGAACTCAAACTCCGCCTGTTCGAGCGTGACGGCGGCCGCTTGGCGCCGCGGGAGGAGGCCATCGCGCTCCACCGCGAGGTGGAGCGGCTGTATGTCGGGCTGGACCATATCGGTGTGGTTGCCAACGATCTCCGCTATTCCAAAGACGGCGCCATCAAAATCGGTTCGGTGGCGGCGCTGTCGCGCATTTGCATGGACCACGTCATCGGCCGGTTTTCGGCGCGCCACCCGCATGTATCCATCACCTTTGAAACCGAAAGCACTGAGCGCATCCTGGCGCTCACGGCGCTGCATCAATACGATATCGGGTTGATTTTCGCCCATTTCGAGCAATGGGGATTGTCCACAGAAAAGCTGGCCGACGGACACGCTGTTGCCGTACTGGCCGGAGGTCATCCGTTGGCCGGGCGGGCGAGCATATCGCTTGAGGACATCTCGGCCCATCGTGCCGTGGTTCCCGGGCGGCGCACCCCGCTGCGCATGACGCTGGATGAAAAACTGGCGGAAGCCGGTTTGTCGCTGGTCTCCCCCATCGAGGCATCCTTGGCCAACTGCGCCACCCTGGCCGCCCAAGGCGTCGGCGTCGGCATCACCGATTCACTGACGGCGCAAGCCTTTACCGGTCGGGCGGTGCTCCTGCCGCTCGTTCCCGGCATTCCCGTGACCTATTCGGTGGTGCTGCCGCCCCAGGCGCCGCGAAACTCTCTGGTGGAACTCTTCCGCGGCTCTCTCATCGAGACGCTCGGCGGCGAGGCGTTTCACAATACGTTGCGGCGGGTGTAGACGGGGGATTCCCCGGAGCATGTTCCGAAGAACGGGCATCGGTTCTGCGATAAGAAAATGAGACAACATGTTGAATATGGAGCAAATTTCCACCGCGAAGCGATTCAACACGAGCGGGTTTCTCTGCGGCCTTTTTGGGTCCTGTCCGGCAGGTGGCGAGACTGTATGACGCACCACTGCCCGGAAAAACATCGATTCTGTCGAAATACATGACCGGATCGGGAAATGGATGATGTTCAGGGGCGGCATGTGTTGTGATTCGGGAG
Source organism: Methylobacteriaceae bacterium (assembly GCA_031272615.1). GTDB lineage: Bacteria > Pseudomonadota > Alphaproteobacteria > Rhizobiales > Beijerinckiaceae > Hohaiivirga. The sequence continues at coordinate 1,563 of JAISTL010000307.1, forward strand.
ACAGCACCCGGAACAAACGGCACCGTGCGGAGCGGCGCCGGAATATTCACCATGCGGCGCAATAGCGGAACGACCTCTTCCAAATAGGGCTTGTTATTTGTTCTGAATCATTTATTCTTATGGCAAGACTCGCTCAGATCGAGTCAATACGGTGACTCTGGTATGAGGCGGAATGACCGGAATGACCGAAAGTGTGAAGAATACCTGTGTGTTCCTGTACCGTATCCTTATGAACAGGCTCGTTGCTGTTGCCGTGATTGTTGCGGCAATGGCGATTGTGACATTTGCCTGTCTCTCCGGATACAAAATTGCCGAAGCTTTGGCCAATGCCGACAGCCTCGAGGCCTTCGCGGTTGTTGACGACCTGATGAACAGGGGCGGGGATATCCATCGCTGGCATTTGACGCCGGCTCCGTATTTTTTCCCGGATTTCCTGATTGCCGCCGTGGCTTTGCGTATTTTCTCAGACCCGTTTTATCAGGTGGTGTTTTGTTTCACTGCGCAGGCGTTTGTCACCCTGTGTGCGTTGGCCTATCTGTCCTTGCGCTGTTCCGACGGAAGCCGCTTGACGCGTGTTGCCGTGCTCATGAGCCTTCTGGTGTTTCTGGCGCTGATCCCTCCTGTGTGGTACAGAGACTTTTTTTTCGCCGGCGTATATACGTATATGCTGGTTCCGGCGTTCCATTACGGCGCGTTTATGAGCATGTTGGCGTGTCTCGTGCTGTGGATTTCCTTTGAGCGCCAAACCCGTTACCTGCCGAAGCTGCTCATTTTTGTGCTCGCAAGCGCCATTGCCTTCCTCTCCGTGGCTTCGGACAAGCTGTTTCTCGCATGGTTCGTTTTTCCGTTTGCGGTGACGGCGGTTTTTGTGGATGTGATGACGCGGAATTTCTCGTGGCGCAGAACTCTCCTGCAATGGGCGGCGTTCGGGGCGGGCGTGGCGGGGCTTGAGGTCTACGGGCGCTGGAACACCATGAGCTGGGGCACCACTATCTTGTGGAACCTGCGGGACATCGATTGGGGGCGCGCATCGACGCGTCTCACGACAACGTCCGACATGATATGGACGGTTGTAACGGCGGTCCCGGTTTATGCGGTTTTCGGCGTGGTGTATGTTCTGATTGTGCTGCACGCGCTGGGCAGGGTTCTGTTGTTCAAAAAGCAAAGCCTGCGGGACAAGAACCTGTCGCTGTTGACGCTGTTCTCCTTCGTCTCCATTGTCACTTTGGCGGCGGTCAATCTGACCGTGGCCGAGATGGACCCGAAGGATCGCTACTCGATGCCCCTCTTTTTCTTTCCGTTGATTATTCCCGTTCTGTATGTGGGCCGTGGGCTCGCCCGATGGGTGTTTCCTCCGGCGATGCTCGCGACGGCCGGGAGCATGGTTTGGCTGGGCGTCATGGTGGGAGGGCATGCGATAGACAAAGGGCTGAATTTCGTACGCGTAGACCCTTACCTCAGCTGTGTGGACGCAGCCTTGGATGGAACCGGGGCGCGATACGGGTTTGCGGAATACTGGGAAGCGAGGCCGGTGCATGTGCTGTCGCGCCATCCTGTGCAGATGACCGTCTTTGTCCTGCCGAACTATTGGCCGAATTTGCTCGGGAATTCTGAACGGTATTTCAGGGCGAATTACGATTTTGCCATTGTACCCGACACCGGCAGGGACGGAATTGTTGCCCGGAACGGTACCCCGATGAGAGAAAAGCAGTGCTTGGATAAAACCGTGCTGGTTTACGAAAAAGACGGGCTGACCGTGCAGGATTTCAGGAAAGCGGGAGAACGGCAGACCCTGAAAGGGTGTGAACTGGTGATTGACTCCGGAAAAGTCGGTGAAGATTGCCGTGCGGTAACCGACGCCTCCCCGTTCGAACGTCGTTTCGTAAATCTGCAGTATTACAACCCGGCCGCCGGTGAGTATGAAGTTGAGGTTGTCTATTCCAGCCCCGGGTCGCGGGATGAACTGGTGGCCAAGTGGGAGATGTCGTCATCGAAATGGTTTGACGTTAAAACATACGGAAACGGGGAGATTCCGGGGACTGAGGGAGAAACCGGACGATTCAGGTTTCAGTTTTCGGTTGTTCCGGAAGACTATTCCGCCCAGTTTGAAGGTCGCATCTTTGTCAAGGAAAAAATGGCAATGACGGTGATATCGGCCACGACCACGCGGATTGACAAACCTTTGCCGACACAGGACTCTGTCGTGTTGACAAGCGGGGTGCAGCCGTTATTGAGCGCTCTGACCGACCAAGGCGGAAAACTCCCGGACACCGGATTCAGGATAGATAGAAACCTGCTGAATCGTTATTATTGCCGTGATTCCCGCCGGCAATTCGTTTATGGGGGGCAGGCGGGCGGCGAGCGCCCCGGGTTTGCCGGATTGGTCCGGCGCTGCTTCCGGGAAAGGTTTGAGATCATGGGCGGATTTACGCTGGAAACCCTTGAGGATATTGTTGCACGCCGGTCTGTTGCGTCGCCGGAGGAGTCGTGGACGGCGAAGTTGCTGACCGAGGGGCAGGCGCGGGCGGCCAAGAAGCTCGGCGAAGAGGCGGTGGAGGCGGCGATTGCCGCGGTGGAGGGAGATCGCGCGGCGCTGACGGCGGAATCGGCGGATGTGCTCTACCACCTGCTGGTGGTATTGAAGGGCGCCGGGATTCCGCTCTCCGACGTAATGGCGGAATTGGAGCGGCGCACCGGGCAGAGTGGTCTCGAGGAGAAGGCCTCACGGGCAAAATGACGCACTCAACATGATTTTGGGGTAGTTTTCGCCGGTGACACTTTGCAAACGCTGAAAAGCGGGTTAAAGGCGCGGGCGGTTTCGGGCGCGAGCGCCCGCTGAAGAGTGTTCCGGGGAGGGGAGACATCCTGCGGACGTCAACCGGAGGAACTGGACGTATGGCCGTGAGGAGAGGCGCCGCCGCGGAGCACAACGGTTCGGACAAGCCGCCGTCGCCCTATCAGTATTTTTCCCGGCGGGATTGGGCGAAGCTGCGCGCCGATACGCCGATGACGCTGTCCGCCGCGGAAATCAACCAGCTGCGTTCCCGCAATGACCCGATTTCCGTGGACGAGGTGGAGATGATTTATCTGCCGGTGTCACGGTTGCTGTCGTTTTATGTCGAATCCATGCAGAACCTCTATGAAACCACCGAGCGTTTTCTGCAGACCGAACACGAGTGCAAGGTGCCGTACATCATCGGTGTCGCCGGTTCGGTGGCGGTGGGCAAGTCGACCATGGCCAGGGTGCTCAAGGAGCTGCTGGCGCGCTGGCCCAACACGCCGAAGGTGGACCTCATCACCACCGACGGTTTCCTGCTGCCGAACAAGACGCTGAACGAGCAGAACCTGATGCGGCGCAAGGGGTTCCCCGAGAGCTACAACATCAACGGCCTGCGGCGGTTTCTCGGCGATATCAAGGCGGGCCGGCGCGAGGTGAAGGCGCCGGTCTATTCCCACGTGACCTATGACGTCGTTCCCGGTGAGACGGTGACCATCGACCGGCCGGATATCCTCATTGTCGAGGGCCTCAACGTGCTGCAACCGGCACGCCTGCCGAAAAACGGCGAGATTATCCCTTTCGTGTCGGATTATTTCGATTTTTCCATCTATCTCGACGCCGCCGAGGCGGATCTGCGCCGCTGGTATATGGAACGTTTCTTCCAGTTGCGCCAGACCTCGTTCAAAGACCCGCTCTCCTATTTCCACCGTTACGCCCTGCTGCCGCAGGAGGCGCTGGCCGCCGTGGGCAACGACCTGTGGGACAATATCAACCTGGTCAACCTGCTGGAGAACATCCTGCCGACCCGTCAGCGCGCCGACCTCATCCTGCGCAAGGGCGCCGACCACCGCATCGAGGAAGTGTCCCTGCGGCGACTCTGAAGAGGCGTCGCGGCTATCCGGTTCGCGGGGTACAATGAAGTTTCAAACCGTATTGGATATATAAATATATAAAGAAATGTTTATATCCTGTTGCAAAGCGCAGCGGGATTGACTATAAGCGCGCCTACTGCCGGGGGGCGCGCCCGGGGCCACAGGGCCTGTTGGGGAGCGTTCGGGGCCGGCAGCACCAACGACCGCAACCGCAACGCAACCGCAACCATGGGCGCGGCGCGCGGGCGACACTCTTTTTCAGGATGGGCGAACATGGCGAATGATTATGTTGTGAAGGATATCGGGCTGGCCGGGTGGGGCCGCAAGGAAGTGTCGCTGGCGGAAACGGAAATGCCGGGCCTGATGGCGGTGCGTGAGGAATACGGGCCGTCGCAACCCCTCAAGGGAGCGCGAATCGCCGGGTCCCTGCATATGACGGTGCAGACGGCGGTGCTCATCGAAACGTTGAAGGCGTTGGGCGCCGACGTGCGCTGGGCCTCGTGCAACATCTTTTCCACCCAGGATCACGCCGCGGCGGCCGCGGCGGAAGGCGGCACTCCGGTGTTCGCCGTCAAGGGCGAGACTCTGGAAGATTACTGGACCTATACCCGCCGAATTCTGGAATGGGGTGACGGCGGCACGCCCAACATGATTCTCGATGACGGCGGCGATGCGACGCTGTTTGTGCATCTGGGCGTGCGCGCCGAAAACGGCGATTCGGCATTCCTCGACAAGCCGGGCTCCGAGGAGGAGACCGTCCTGTTCGCCACTCTGAAGCGTACCCTGAAGGAAAAGCCGGGCTGGTTCGCCGAACTGGCGAAGAACATCCGCGGCGTCTCCGAGGAGACGACCACCGGCGTGCACCGGCTCTATATCATGGCCCGGGAAGGCAAGCTGCTGTTTCCGGCCATCAATGTCAACGACTCGGTGACGAAATCCAAATTCGACAATCTCTACGGCTGCCGGGAATCGCTGGTCGACGGCATCCGCCGCGGCACCGACGTGATGATGGCCGGCAAGGTCGCCATGGTTGCCGGCTTCGGCGATGTGGGCAAGGGCTCAACGGCGTCGCTCAGGAATGCCGGCTGCCGGGTGCTGGTGTCGGAAGCCGACCCGATCTGCGCGCTGCAGGCGGCGATGGAGGGCTACGAGGTGGTGACCATGGAAGAGGCGGCGCCGCGCGCCGACATCTTCGTCACCTGCACCGGCAACCGCGACATCATCACCCTCGAACACATGAGGGCGATGAAAGATCGGGCCATTGTCTGCAATATCGGCCATTTCGACAACGAAATCCAAGTGTATACCCTGCGCAACTTCAAGTGGAACAACATCAAGCCGCAGGTGGACGAAATCGAGTTTCCCGACGGCAAGCGCATCATTCTGCTGTCGGAGGGACGGCTGGTCAATCTCGGCAACGCCACCGGGCATCCGTCCTTCGTGATGTCCGCCTCCTTCACCAACCAGACGCTGGCGCAGATCGAGCTGTTCAACAATTCCGGCCGTTATGAGAAGAAGGTCTACACCCTGCCGAAGGAGCTGGATGAAAAGGTTGCCTCGCTGCACCTGAAGAAGGTCGGCGCGCACCTGACCAAGCTCACCCAGGCCCAGGCCGACTATATCGGTGTGCCGGTGAACGGGCCGTTCAAGAGCGACATGTACCGGTATTGACAGCCGGCGGCGACGCGGGAAGACCGGAGTCGGGATATTCTAGGGGCGGGCCTCATGTGTCCGCCCCTTTCCTTTGTCGTCGAGGGAGTGCGCGTCGGCGGAAAACCCGGATGTCCATGCGTTGCATTAAAGTACGCGACGGTTTATGGGTATCGGCGGGAAAACCGATAGAGGTGTGGCGATGTCCGAAAACCGTGTCATATATATCATTGCCGGACCGAACGGTGCCGGGAAAACCACCTTTGCGAGACGGTTCATTCCAGAGGGCGAAGGCATAAAATGGTTCGTCAACGCAGACCTTATCGCCTTGGGATTGTCGCCATTCTCGCCGGAAAGCGAGGCGTTCGAAGCGGGGAGGCTGATGCTGCGCCAGATTGATAAGCTGGTTGGCCAAGGAGAGAGCTTCAGCCTTGAAACAACCTTGTCCGGGTTGGGTTATGCGCGCGCCATTCCGCTTTGGCGAAGCGTTGGGTACAAGATTCGTTTAAATTTTCTAAGCCTTCCCGATGAGGACTGGGCTGTTGCACGTGTTGCCGCTCGTGTTGGTCAAGGAGGGCATTCCGTTCCCGAAGAAGTGATACGACGCAGGTTTTCCGCGGGTTTGAGGAACTTTCATTTGGTTTACAAACAACTTGCGGACGGATGGGGATTGTACGATAATAGCGGGAAAGAGCCCGTTCTGATCGATCGTGGAGGAAGCAATGGAGTCGCGCCGGAACATACCGTTCGAGGAGCTTGAACCGTGGATACAGCGGTCATTGATCGCGTTGCGGCTGGCCGCGCAGGATGCACGGGAACTGGCTGAACGAACGGGAACTCCCTATATTACACGTGAAACCTGGCCGGAAGCCGGAGAAAAGAAACAGCAGGATACCCCCGAAGCCGGCCGTTGATGGTACGATATCAACGGCGAAGAACCGGTTGTCGTTGACCACGGAGAAAACCATGGAACCGTTTCGGAACATGCCCGATGATGATCATGAGCCGTGGACGCAGCGGGTGTTGACCGCGTTGCGGCAGGCGCCGCAGGATCTGCGGGAGCCGGCGGAGCATTCCGGACTTGCGTTCGGCAGGCGGGAGACGGCGGCTGCAACCGCGGATACCGGAGACGTTGAACCTCCTGAAGAATAAGGCACAATCGGCAACACACCCTTTCCTGAAAACAAAAAATCCGGAGAACCTCGGGAGGGTCCTCCGGATCGAAAGTTTGTGTGTGTACCTGTGAAGAGGTCTAATTCCTCACAAAACCCTGCATATATCCCTGTGTCTGAATTGTTGATGAATAACTCGGAGACTCTCGGTGCCGTTACGTCAGACAAGTGGGGGAGCGCCTAATAATCCAACGCTTTGCGCATGAGGGTGGAAGAAACCGGACACAGACTGGAGAACTGGGTCGAGCCGCGGATATCCTCAGGGACATCCTTGCGATCCATGGTTTTAAATCCGATTTTGCGGAAAAACGGCGCTGCGGTCATCGTCAGCAGCCAGGCTTCGGTAAGCCGGTCCTGCATCAGGGCACGATGCAGGATGAGCGCGGTCAGTGACGCGCCAAGGTGTTTGCCGCGAAAACCCGGCAGCACCGTCAGCGAGCGCAGCAGCGCCAGGGAACCGCGCCGCTGGTAGCCGCCGTATCCGACGACGACGTCATCAAGGGTGGCAGCGGCGAAAAACATCTGGTTCGGCTCGCCGAGGTCGTCCACCGTCAGGTGCTCGGCGGCGAGCGCGTCACGGAAGGCGGAGTCGGCAGCCGGGATTGCGGTGAGCTTCAGGTAGGGAACGCCGTTCTCCTTGAGGAGTCGCTCCCTTGGCAGTTGGGGGAGAACCGCCAGCGCCGCGTCGGGCGGCCGGGCGATGACCACGCCGCGGTCGGAGACCACCACCGGACGGTTGAGCAGCGCCGGATGTGCGGCAAGGGCATCCAGCGCCGTCTCGTTACTGAGCGCCGGGTCACCCAGCCGGAGTTCGCGGAACAGCGCTTCCTTTTGTCGCAACAGGGCGCGGGCCGGAAGGCCGGAACGCTTCACCAGAGCGGCGAGAGTCGCGCGTGACGGCGGCGTCTTGAGATATTCCACCACCAGCGGCTCGATGCCGGCGGCACGGATGAGGGCGAGCACGGCGCGGGACGTTCCGCAGTTGCGGTTATGGTAAAGAGTGACGGACATGGGAGCCGCTCCTTGTGATTCAGCATGTTCCCCATGGTGGGCGCTTCAGAATAGCCGAGGGATGAATGCTGCGCAATGCCGGCGAAGTCGTGCATCCGGACGCTTCCCGAAAGGCGGGTGAAAAACACCCGTGAAAAACAGGCTTCCCTGCCTTGAAAATTGCCCTATAACAACCTGTTATGTG
>JAISTL010000047.1 GCA_031272615.1 Methylobacteriaceae bacterium
GCAGCTTTGTACCTTGCTCTTCAGCCTTTCCCGGCGCGTGCGCTCCGCCTCGCACATTGTTTCGACCGCGCCGCCGCCGTCCCGCTCCAGCTCTTCGCGAAAACGCCCCTCCATCCCGCTTTTGAAACGGGCCTGTTCCTCCCGCATCTCCTTGAGACGCCGGCCGAGCTCAACGGGCAGCGTATGCAGCATCTCATAGTTGCGCCGCGCCCGCTCATAGCGGATGAGCCGCGCCACCAAGCCGTCACCCCAGCGGGAGAACCAGCCGCCCGGATACTGCGGCGTTCCGTAGTGCCGCCGGTTGAGATACATGAACAGCGCGTCGGCCTGATAACGCCGTGACAGCTCATCCCGGTTGCGCTCGCTCTCCGCCAAGTGTGCCGCCGCCGACATGACTTTCCCCGACAGTTCTTCCTCTTTGGCGAACAGCGCCCGCCATTCGGCGAGAGCGGACAGGCGCCGCCGCGTCGCTTCCCGACGGGTGGCCGATTCACGTTCAAGCGACGCCAGGCGCTCCGCCGACTCCTTCTGCTCGGCCAACGCCCGGCGCAGCTGGTCCTCCGCTTGCACCAGATTCGCCTGAAGCGCGGACGCCGCCTTCCGGTATTCCCCGTAGATGGCGATAGCCTTGCGTTCCGCCTCGCTCATGCGCGCGTCGGCGGGCGCCGTCAGCAGTGCTTTCAACCGGCGCTGGGCCAACTGCAGAAACTGCTGATCCTGACGGCGGGTCAACGCCTCATAGTCCCGACGCGCCTGCTCCACCCCCTCAGCCGCGGCGGTTTCCTCAGTGCCGACCCGTTTCAGCGCCGCCACAATCCGCGCCATGATTTCCGCCGCACGCATCAGACCTCACTGTCTCTTTCCCGCCGTCGACTTTAGAACGTTTTTACGCAAAAGCCGATACCGGATTTGCGACAAACAAATGAACCCCGGGCGAATTCCAACCCGAAAGCCGTTCAAGTCGAATGGACCTCACTCTGGAACCCGCCTCCGGCCGCTTCGCCACCGCCTCACGCAAGGCCGCCATTTCGCCGCGGACGGTTTCCACCTGCTCAAGCGCCGAAACGTACTCGTCGGCTACCGCACGAAGTTTGGCCCGCGCCTCTTCGCGCTGTGTCCGCAGCTTCTCCGGGGATGTCTCAAGCGCCGCCGGCTGCGCTCTGCGGGCCATGCCATCCCGCAGACAGGCTTTTTCATCCCAAATCGGGCCCCAAATCCGGTCGGAAGGAACCCTCGTTTTCTCGTGGAACTCCATGGACCTTTGGGTTTTTGCCTGCCATTCAGGGGACGTGATCACCTCCAGGTAAAACGGCGCCAGGGCCGCGGCGATTTCCTTGTCATAAACACCCCGTTTCACCGCGTCAGCGCTCCATTCCGTTCGGTTCCCGAATAGACGCCGGGCAACCGGGCTCCTTCGAACCCGCCGCCGAGGTCAGAAGCCGCCGCCGGTGCGGAACCCCCCGCCGCCGAAGCCGCCGCCGCCACTGAAGCCGCCGCCGCCGAAGCCACCACCGCCGCCGAGACCGCCGCCCCAGCCGCCGCCACCGCCACCGAGACCGCCGCCCCAGGAGCCGCCGCCCCAATCGTCATTGCGACGGCGCGTCCGGCGGTAGCCTTGCCGCATGGCGGATTCAAGGTCACGGGACGTGCGGGTGCCGGTGATGAGGCCGTCAAGAATGGCTTGAATGACCGCGGCGTTCAGGAAGGAACCGCCGGACCAATCATACTGATACATGGCGTCGCGCGCGGCGCGCAGTTGCGCTTCGCGGTTTCTGAGCGTCTGCAGGGAGGTCGTCTGAGCCGGCAGCCGCTTTTGCAAATCCATCAAACGCATGCGCAGCTTGCTGATCGTCTCGACGATACGCTCGTCTTCCGGCGTCGGCGATTTCATCGCCTCGTTGTACAGGGACCGCAGATCCTCCCGTTTCAGGGCCACGGCGAGATCGGAGGCCATCGCTTTGGGTCCTTGGGGATGGTCACCACTCATCAGTTGCTCAATCTGCGTATCGATGGCCTGCATCGCGTTTTCCTGGTCGTGGATGGCCTTCTGCAGAGCATCCCGCTGCCGGACCGCTTGCTCCAGGTTCTTTTCCAGCGGTATGACGCCGTCCTTCTCCAGTTCCTGATGAAACCTGGTTTCCAGCATAATCTGATGGGCATCCAGCTCCTGGGTGAGATTGGCGAGATAATCACCGACCCGCTTGGGGATTTCATTGAGCCAGTAGAACCCCTGCCGCGCCTTGTCATACCCGATGGTACGCGCCACAAAGCTGTCCCCCCAGCGGGTGAAGCGCCCGGCTTGATAGTCTCTGGTGCCGTAGCCGCGGTTCCACAGATACATGAACAGGTCGTCGGCGAGATAAGACTTGGATTTGCTGTCCCAATCCCGGCGGCTGTCATCCATTTTCTGTTCCGCTCCGCTCACCTGTTCCACCAGGCGGTCGTCATCGGCAAACAGTTGATGCCACTGCGGATCCGGCTCCAGCCGCGCCCGGGTCGACTCTCTGAGCGACTTGATGTCCTTGCGCGCCGCCTCCACCTGTTCAAGAGATTTGGTGCGCTGTTCGGCGAGCTGCTTGAGCTTGGCCTCCGCCTCGGCGCGCTGTTTCTGCAGCCGGTCCGAAAGCGTTTCAAACGCCTCCATTTTGCGCTTGGTTTCCTGCTCCGCCACCAGCAGGGTGCTGACAATCGGTGTGGACTTGATGACATCCATGCGCACCTGGGCCAGACTCTTGAAGCTTTCCGCTTCCCGCGTCTGAAGATCGGTGAGTTCGCGGGTGGCACTTTCCACCGTTTGCTCCGCCCGTTTCCGGTTGGCGGAAGCCTCCGCCAACGCGCTGTTGATGAATGACGAAACGTCGCCTGCAAGCATCACCATGATGTCACCACTCCGTTATGGCGCCGTTTTGAACGGGCATTGTGTACTCAGGCTTCAGATAGCCCAGGGGCTTGCGGCCGAGAACATTGTTCTGGACAATTCCGTCGTCGGTCTTGTCGCGCGCCACCTGGTTATAGGTGGACTGCGGCACGCGCTGCCCCCAGATGGTCACGGTTTTCGTCGAATTATCCTCTTCACTGACAATGGATTGCGGGATCACCCGGCCGCTGCGGTCCACCGCCTCGACAATGAGATAATAATTGTGCGCGCTGCTGTTGTTGATCGGCTCCCGGAACACCCCGGTGCGCTCGCCGGGGCGGCTGACGATCCGCAGTGTATAATCCTGCCCGAGAATACCGGCCACCGAGCGGATTTTGCCGATGGCGTCCCGCGCTCCGGCGACGTCTTCCCGTTGCAGCGCCGCGTTTCCGACTTCCTGCAGCGTTTCGATTTCCTGTGTGGCGTCGGCGGATTTGGCCAGCGCCAGCGCCTTTTGCGCCTGCTCGTTGAGTTGGCGCGGCAAAGTCTCCTGCAGTTCGACCCGCACCGTCTCGGCCTGCTGCGCCGTGGAATAGCTGTAATAGGCGTTTCCGCCCGCTCCAACACCGGTGATGCCGAAAATCACCGCGAGTATCGAGCCGTATTTCGCCCGCTTGATCCATATGCGGGCCAGCCCGCGGGAAAACCAGGAGCCTTCCGGATGATAGGCGAACCGATCCTCGCGCAGGGATTTGATACCCTCGTCGAGGATCTGGTCGGTCACCACCAGCCCCTGGCTTTCATAAAGCTCACGCAGGCGCCTCTTCAGCGCCGCGTCGCGCTCGCCCTGTCCGAGCTCCCTCAGCACCAACGCATCTTCATGGCGCAGTGTGTCCACCGCGTCCATGGCCATAATGAGTTCGTCCATCTCCGGCTGGACCGGGGGATCGCCGGCTGCCTCGGCAGGACGAGGCGCTTCTTCCGTCATTTCAGGGGCTCCAGAACATTACCTTCCTGTGCCAGGCGAATCATGCGTTTGCGGCCGTCTTCCACCGCGTCGCGGATTTCTTCGCTGTTCTTCGTCGCCAGCTTGCGCATTTCGTCGACGATCTCCACTGACCGCTCCTGGAACGACACCACGCTGTCCACAAGTTTTTTCACGGCATCGACGCGGATGGTCGGGCCGTAACCGGCCTTGAGGGCCTCCTCCTGAATCTTGCCGCCGATTTCGGCCAGCACTTCCAGAGACTTGTTGGCGCCTTCCTTCATGACGTTGAGGGTCTGAGTCGCCTCGTGCAGGCTGAAGAGACCCGTAAACGTCGCCTTCAGGGCGGTGAACACCACCTCGTTGGTGGAGAAGAAGGTCACCGCCTGTTGATAGACGCGCTCCTTGGCGTTGGTGGATTGCAGCAGCCGCGCCATGATCACCTCGGAGGTGTTGTAGGCGATGGTCAGGTTGTCACGCAGGTCCTTGGCCACCTGGAAACGGGCGTCGGTGTCGCGGAACGCCCGCAACGCCTCGTCACGCACCAGTTCCAGCTTGGCGCGCTCACCGAGGTCCGTGTTTTCCCCGGCCGCTGCGACGGCATCGGCCGCCGACTGCAAAGCCGCCTTCGCCGTATTCAGCTGGTCCTCCACCTTCTTGTAGATTTCATGGGCAGCGATTTCACCGTGCTTCAGGGCGCCGCGGAAATCGTTGTACGCCTCGTAGATCAGGGTTTCGCGGTCGATGGCCTCCTTGGTGTCCTTGGAGACGGCGATGAAATTCTTGTTGATGACGTCGAACCGGTCCGCCACGTCGCCGCGGGAGATCTTCATCCACACGTTGGTGACGCGTTCGAACAGGTCGATCTTGCTGTCATCCAGCTGGTCGACCATGCGTTTGGCGTCATCGCGGATGGAATCGAAGGCGCGGGCGATATCCTCATAGCGGGACCCGATGTTGATTTCGGCCACCTGCTCGCGCACCGCCTCGTTGAACACGCTCATCTGCTGCAGCGTGCGGGAGATGATCGCCACCTTGTCCGGCTCGACATCCGTCAGCTTTTTGAGAATGGCGATAATCGGCGCGTCATCGACCTTCACCGGCGTCAACCCGAGCTGGCGGATGGCCATCATGGCGCGGTCCAGATACTGCAGTGGCGTCTTGACGGCCACTTCCGACGGCGCCTTGACGGCCACCGCCGTCGGGGCCGGAGCCGCAACTTCGTGAGTGTTTTCGACGGTTTCGCTCATTTCCTGCTCCTTTGCAAATGCCACCGCTTGAGAAAACC
>JAISTL010000083.1 GCA_031272615.1 Methylobacteriaceae bacterium
CCAAATTGCCCTGGATTGCTTCGTTCCTCGTGGGTGACGCGGCGCCGGCGCACGGACGTTGGAACCGGCGGAACGCGCGCGGGGAGTTTTACTGTGGGCGCCCCCCAGCCGCGCGCCCGGCCGTTTGGTATGTCCACGCTCCGGTGCTGCGTCATTGCGAGCGCAAGCGAAGCAATCCAGATGAGATTCTCTGGTGGACACGGTGGACACGATGGGCAATCCTGAGCGCCGTAAAAGAGCGTCACAATTCACGGCCCTGAAGGGAGCATATTGAAAATCCGTGGATAAGAAGTCGGCAAAATGTCCACCCGGTCCACCCAAATCCCGCCGGTACTCCACCGGTCGATGTGTCATCGCCGGTGGGGCGCGGCTGGAACGGCGAGCACCCCACCCGCCGTGGACAAGCCATACAGCAGAGCCGTTAGGCATCCGAACCCTTATGAGCGGCAGGTCGTGAAACACTCACGAATAATCCCGGCTACGAATCTAAGCCAAACATTACGATGACGTACCCGAAAAGCCCCGCCCAGCATATGCCGATAAAAAAAATGAAGAACAATACGATGAAGTGCCACACCTTTATCGTTGTAACATAAGGAATTGAAATCGCAAGAGGAACAAGTAAAACATACGGGTTCAAAAAGATGTACAACATAAAAAACAGCCCAAGAGACTCATTGGGTGACATATTACACGGATGTTGAGTACTGCATCCCTTACCAATGAAAGAACCCAAAATTATAAGCGCAAGGACATAAATCCCAGGACATATGATCATGGTTTTACATAAATATAAATAGGATTTCAGCAATCCGCCATCATGTTTTCTATTATATGCAATGGCGTTTTTCTCGTCTTTATACATAGCGCATCCAAAAATATGGAATTCGAATTCTTCGCCGCTGCTCCGTCCCCCGCGCGTCAACCGGAAAAAAGGGGGGCGCGGGTCTACTCCAGCCGCACCGCCAGACCGGCCTCCCGCATGGCGCGTTTGGCCTCGCCGATGCTGATCTCGCCGTAGTGGAAAATCGACGCGGCAAGCACGGCGCTGGCATGGCCTTCGGTAACGCCCTCCACCAGGTGCTGCACCGTGCCGACGCCGCCGGAGGCAATCACCGGAATGGTCACCGCGTCGGCGATGGCGCGGGTCAGCACGAGATCATAGCCGATTTTGGTGCCGTCGCGGTCCATGGAGGTCAGCAGGATTTCCCCGGCGCCGTAGCGTTCCATTTTCGCGGCGTATTCCACCGCGTCGATGCCGGTGGGCCGCCGGCCTCCGTGGGTAAAAATCTCGAAACGCGGCGGCTCGCCGGTTCCGGAGACGCGTTTGGCGTCAATGGCCACGGTGACGCACTGACTGCCGAAACGCTCCGCCGCCCGGCGCACCAGTTCCGGGTCTTTCACCGCGGCCGAGTTGACCGACACCTTGTCAGCGCCGGCCAGCAGCAGGGCGCGGAAATCCTCCGCCGTGCGCACGCCGCCGCCGACGGTCAGCGGGATGAAACACGCCTCCGCCGTGCGCCGGACGATATCCAGCAGCGTGCCGCGGTTCTCGAAGGTGGCGGTGATGTCGAGAAAACACACCTCGTCGGCCCCCGCCCCGTCATAGACGCGGGCGCACTCCACCGGGTCCCCGGCGTCCTGCAAATCCACGAAGTTGATGCCCTTGACCACCCGGCCGTCCTTGACATCGAGGCAGGGAATGACACGAACCTTAAGCATCGGCGGTCTCCTTTCCGGCACGAATTTTCCTGAGCGCCGCGACGGCGTCGATGCGCCCGTCATAGAGCGCCCGCCCGGTGACGGCGCCGGCAAGCGTGCGGTTCTCCGGCAGCAGCAGGTGGTCGATGTCCGCCATGGAGGCCAGCCCGCCGGAGGCAATCACCGGAATGGTCAGTTCCCGGGCCAGCGCTGCGCTCGACGCCAGGTTGAGCCCGGCCAGCATGCCGTCGCGGGAAATATCGGTGTGGATGACCGCGGTGATTCCGGCGTCCTCGAAACGCTTGCCGAGCTCCCCGGCTTTGAGCGTCGAGGTTTCCGCCCAGCCTTCCACCGCGACGAAGCCGTCCCGCGCGTCGATGCCGACGGCCACCCTGCCGGGGAAACGGCGCGCGGCCTCCCGCACGAAGGCCGGGTCCCGCACCGCCGCCGTGCCGATGATGACCCGGGCGACTCCGCGGTTGAGCCACGCCTCGACGGTGCGGATGTCGCGAATGCCGCCGCCGAGCTGCACCGGCAAAGCCACGCGTCGGAGAATGCGCTCCACCGCCTGGGCGTTCATCGGCCGCCCGGCAAAGGCGCCGTCGAGATCGACAATGTGCAGCCACTCGAACCCCTGCCCGGCAAAGAGTTCCGCCTGGGCCGCCGGGTCGTCGTTGAACACCGTCTCGCGGTTCATGTCACCCTGAACCAGCCGCACACAGCGCCCATCCTTGAGGTCAATGGCCGGAAACAGAATCACGGGTGCCACCTCAGGAAACTCTGCAGAAACAGCAGGCCGAACTTCTGGCTCTTTTCCGGGTGGAACTGGGTGCCGATCACCGGTCCGCGGGCGACGACGGCGGTAATCGTTCCGCCGTAATCGGTTTCCGCCGCCACATCGTCGCGGTTCTCCGCCCGGAAGGCGTAGGAGTGGACGAAATAGGCGTGGACGCCGTCCTCGCCGCCGGTGAACTGATCCAGCACCGGATGCGGTTGCAGAAATCTCAGGCTGTTCCAGCCCATATGAGGGATTTTCAGTGTCTCCGGCACCGGCGAAATCCGCGCCACCTCGCCGGGAATCCAGTTGAGACCATCGCTTACCTGGTGCTCCAGCCCGCGGGTCGCCAACAGCTGCATGCCCACGCAAATCCCCAGGAACGGTTGCCCCTTGCGCTGAACATGGTCGACGAGCGCCTCCTCCCTGCCCGGCACGTTCGCAAGCGCCGTGCGGCACTCATGGAAGGCGCCGACGCCGGGCAGCACCACGCGTTCGGCACGCCGCACCACCTCCGGGTCTGCGGTGAGCCGCACCTCTTCACGGGCGCCGTTTTCCGCGACTGCGCGTTCAAAAGCCTTGGCGGCGGAATGAAGGTTGCCGCATCCGTAATCGACGATGGCAATGGTCATGAGTGATCGCCCGTAAACAGAGGTTTCGGTTCCGGCTGCTCCGCGGAATTGGAATCGCCGGTCTCCTGAAGCGGCAACGCGTCGACAGCGGCGGAAACCGCCGGCGCATCGTTGTCCGCAGGCGCAGTGTGCGGCTCACGGCGCTCCAGCCAGTCACTGAACCCGCGGCGTTCCGCCTCTCCGGCGTTGGCTGCCAGAACCACGCCGACCTGCGGCAGACGGGCGCGCTCACAGGCGGCGCGCATCAGGCTGTCCGCCTCCAGCCCCAGAAGCAGGTGAATCACCACCAGAATCGCCGGACTGTAGGGAGGCGGCATGCCGATGAGCATCATCAGCCCGGCCGGCAGCAGCTCCGCCGCCAGCAGAACAAGCAGCCCCAGCCGGATATAACCCTTGGCGATAAACCACAGGAAGCCGAACAGAAACGCGCCCCAGCGGAAGCCGTCGGCGATGACCCGGGCTTTTTCCAGAGCCGCCTCATCACCGGCGGCGCCGGCGGCGACATGAACGGTATAGGTTTTCACAGCGCGCCTTTCGTTGACGGAATCCGCCCCGCTTCCCGCGGGTCCTCGGCCACGGCCCGGCGCAGCGCCCGGGCCAGCCCCTTGAAGCAACTCTCGGCGATATGATGGCTGTTGTCGCCGTAAAGGGTTTCCACATGCAGGGTGATGCCGGCGTTGACGGCAAAGGCCTGGAACCATTCCCGCACCAGTTCGCAGTCAAAACCGCCGATCTTTTCCGTCGGGAAGACGGTGCGGAACACCAGGAACGGCCGGCCGGACACATCCACCGCCACCCGGGTGAGGGTTTCATCCATCGGCAGCAGGCTGTCGCCGTAACGAACGATGCCCGTCTTGGGCCCCAGCGCCTGCCGCAAGGCCTGGCCCAGAACGATGCCGCAATCCTCCGTCGAATGGTGCTGGTCGACGGCCAAATCGCCAGTGACGGTGACGTCGATATCGAACAGGGCGTGGCGCGCCAGCAAATCCAGCATATGATCGAGAAAGCCGATGCCGGTGGCGGCGCGCGCCTGCCCCGAGCCGTCGAGGTTCAGGGAGAGGCGGATGTCGGTTTCATTGGTCTTGCGGGTTATCTCGGCGGTGCGCATCGTTGTCCTTCGGGTATGTCAGGAAAATCCAACACTGTTCTTTAGCAATTCCCGCCGCTCTTTTCCACTGAAGAATGTGAAAATCGTTTCACCCCGCTTCGGCCGCCGGATTTCATCGCCGGGACGACTGGAGATTCCCGCCCGTATGATATATTTATCGTCTGCAGAACACCCGATTCCTCGAACCCCGAGCCACACGCCATGATGATCGAACCCGCCTCCGCCCCCCTGACCATGCACGCCACCACCATCCTGATGGTGCGCAAAAACAATGACATCGTCATCGGCGGCGACGGCCAGGTCAGCATGGGCGCCACCATCGTCAAGGGCAATGCCCGCAAGGTGCGCAGGCTCTCCGGCGGCAATGTCGTCGCCGGTTTTGCCGGGGCCACCGCCGACGCCTTCACGCTGTTCGAGCGGCTGGAAGCCAAGCTGGACCAGTATCGCGGCCAGCTGCTGCGCGCCTGCGTCGAGCTCACCAAGGATTGGCGGACTGACCGGTATCTGCGCCGACTCGAAGCGATGATGCTGGTAGCCGACAAGGAAACCGGCCTGATGCTCTCCGGCTCGGGCGACGTGCTGGAACCGGAAGGCGGCATCGGCGCCATCGGCTCGGGCGGCAACTACGCCCTGGCGGCGGCCCGCGCCTTGGCGGACAGCTCCTATTCCGCCGAGGAAATCGTGCGCCGCTCCCTGGCCATCGCCGCCGATATCTGCGTCTACACCAATCACAATTTCGTCATTGAAAAGCTGACGGCGGGTTCAAGCGGTTCCTGAACCGGGGCTGTCGTCTTTTGCCGACTCAGCGGCGCGGCGCGCGTCACGCCGGTCTTCCCAGTCGGCAAGAATCGGGTACCAGATCGGCAGCGTCAGGGTAATGCTGAGGAAGCGCATCAGCTGGTGGGTGACCACGAACAGCGGGTTGAGCCCCAGGGTCAGCGCCAGCAGCGACATCACCTCCTGCTGCCCCGGCGCGAAAGCCAGAAGCCCGTCCATCACCGTGGCCTTGGCGGCCCATGCGCCCGGAACCGCAATAATGGCGGCAATGACAATCTGGATACAGGCGGAGCCCGCCGCCACCGGCAGCATCCGCCTCACCGTTTTCCATTCAACCATGCCGAAACGCTCGCCGATGAAGGTCCCCACCACCGTTGTGCCGACGAGTGCCAGCGGCTGCGGCACCACACCGGGCACCAGTTCCATGACATGAACCGTGAGACTGATCACCAGCCCGGCAACGAGAAAACCGCCGGACAGATTGATATGCTCGAACAAAAACCCGAGGACCACGCCGCCGCAGAGGATGACAATCAACGGCATCATGTCCATGACCTGCTTTCCGGCGCCGGGGAGCCCCGACGGCGGCGCGCCGCTGGTAATGGTGATGGTGAC
>JAISTL010000148.1 GCA_031272615.1 Methylobacteriaceae bacterium
CTGCGAAAAACTGTCCTGTGTTTTTTTGTTCCGGCGCTATTTCTATTTCCATGGCGGCGAATTTGGTTTAACAGCGTAGTTCGGCGCCGCGCCGTTGTTCTTCTGGAGGCAAAATCCATGTCCGTTCCGGCTCCCCGTTCCAGCATCATGAGTTTGAAACCGTATGTGCCCGGGCATTCCGGCGCGGACCACAACGCCAAACTCATCTATTTGTGCAGCAACGAGAATCCGCTCGGCGCCTCTCCCAGGGCCCGGGAGGCCATCATCGAGTTCGCCGGGCGTCTGGCCTCCTATCCCGACGGCGGCGCAACGGCGCTCAGGGAAGCCATCGCCCGCAAGTTCGGCCTGGACACGAACTGTATCGCCGTCGGCAACGGTTCCGATGAACTGCTGGAAATGCTGGCCGCGGCCTATATCGGCGACGGCGACGAGGGCCTTTATACGCAATACGGTTTTCTGGTCTACCCCATTGCCATCACGGCGGCGGGCGGCGTGGCGGTTTGCGCCCCGGAGAAGGACTTGCGGGTGGATGTCGACGCGGTGCTCGCCCGGGTCAGCGAAAAGACCAAACTGGTGTACATCACCAATCCCGGCAATCCGACGGGCAGTTACATCCCCTTCGAGGAGGTGAAGCGCCTGCACGCCGGGCTGCCGGCGCACGTGCTGCTGGTGCTGGACGCGGCTTACGCCGAATACGTCAACCGCAACGATTACGCCGCCGGCATCGAGCTGGTGGCGTCGGCGGAAAACGTGGTGATGACGCGGACCTTCTCCAAGGTTTACGGGCTGGCGGGCCTGCGGGTCGGCTGGATGTTCGGGCCGCGGGAAGTGGTGGACGTCATCAACCGGATACGCGGGCCGTTCAATGTCAATGCCGGCGCCCAGGCGGCGGCGGTGGCGGCGCTCGCCGACGATGCCTTCGTCGCCCGCTCGGTGGAGGTCAATACCGCCGGTCTGGCCTATCTGACGGCGGAGCTGGAAGCGCTCGGGCTCACCGTCAGCCCCAGCGTCACCAATTTCATTTTGATTCATTTTCCCGATCAGGACGGGTTGAGAGCGGCGGAGGCCGAGCGATATTTACGCTCCCATGGCCTTTTGCTGCGCGGGGTTGCCGCTTACGGTCTTCCCGGCGCGTTACGCCTCACCATCGGTACGGAAGACGCAAACCGTAAGGTGGTTGACGTTCTCAAACAGTTTTTATCGGGACATCGAACATCATGACACCCAAAACCGGGACACCTCTGGTCGAGCCGCTGTTCAAGCGCCTCGCCATTATCGGATTCGGGCTGATCGGCTCCTCCATCGCCCGCGTCGCCCGCCAGCAGAACCTCGTTGAAACCATCGTCGCCATTGACTCCTCCAAGGAGGCCCGCCGGACCATCAGGGAACTGGCGCTGGCGGACCGCATCACCGGCGATATCCCCTCCGGCGTGCGCGGGGCGGATTTCATTATTCTGTGCACCCCCGTCGGCAGCTACGAGCAGGTGGCGCTGGCCATGAAGGACTATCTGGAGCCGGGCGCCATCGTCTCCGATGTCGGCTCGGTGAAGGGCGTTGCCGTCACCGCCATCACGCCGCATATTCCGCCCCACGCCCATTTCGTCGCCGCCCATCCGGTGGCGGGAACCGAGCAGTCGGGGCCGCAGGCGGGCTTCGCCTCACTGTTCGTCAACCGCTACACCGTGGTGACGCCGACGCTGGAGACCGACCGCGAGGCGGTGGCGAAGGTGGTGAAATTCTGGGAGGGAACCGGCGCGCTGGTGGAAGAGATGGATTATCAGCACCATGACCTGGTGCTGGCCATCACCAGCCACATTCCCCACCTCATCGCCTACAACATCGTCGGCACCGCGGCGGACCTCGAAACGGTCATCCAGTCGGAGGTCATCAAGTTCTCCGCCGGCGGGTTCCGGGATTTCACCCGTATCGCCGCGTCGGACCCGACCATGTGGCGCGATGTGTTTCTCAACAACCGTGAGGCGGTGCTGGAAATGCTCGGGCGCTTCAACGAGGACCTGTCGGCGCTGGCCCGGGCCATCCGCTGGGGCGACGGCGACAAGCTGTTCGATCTGTTTACCCGCACCCGTTCCATCCGCCGCAGCATCATCGACATGGGGCAGGAAATCGCCGAGCCCAATTTCGGCCGCGACAAGGGCGCGAACTGAGCGAAAACGGAGGCAGCCGATGCGTGACGCAGCGCACAACAGCGGCGAACCGGCGCGGGACGTGGTGTTCATGGTTCTGGCGGGTATGGCGCTGCTTGCACTGGTCATGGCGGCGGCGGCGCTGCCGTCCCTCTATTCCCCGCCGGCGGGCGCCGCTCCCGGAACGGTGTTCGCGCCGGATTATCTTGCCTTCTGGGCGGGGGGAAGCCTCGGCCTCGATCATCAGGCGCCGGCGGCCTATGACGCGGCGGCGCTTGCCGCCCGGCAGACGCTCGGGTTCGGGGCGGCCCCGGGGTTTCTGCCGTTTCTGAATCCGCCGCCGTTTCTGCTGCTGACGGCGCCGCTGGCGGTGCTGGCGCCGATGGAAAGCCACTATGCCTTTGCGGTGCTGTCGCTTCTCATCTATGGGTTTGCCGCCTGGCGGATTTTCCCCGACAAGCGGGCGGCGGCCGCGGCGCTGGCGTTTCCGGCGGTGTTTTTCTGCCTGCCCGTCGGCCAGACGGGGCTGCTGACCGCCGGTATTCTCGGCCTGTTCACGGTGCTCCTGGGGCCGCAGCCGTTCATTGCCGGGCTTGTGGCCGGTACGCTGGTCATCAAGCCGCAGCTGGCGGTGCTCGTCCCGTTCGTGCTGATGGTGTCCGGCAACCGGTGGGCCTTCGCCGGGGCGGCGGTTTCCGCCCTGGGGTTGTGCCTGCTGGCGTCGGCGGCGTTCGGTTTTGACGTGTGGCCGGCGTTTTTCGCCATGCTGGCGGATTATCAGGGCAAGGCGTCGTCGCTCACCCATTATCTGTCGCGCATGCAGACGGCCTATGGCCTCGCGGTGTTTTGCGGCGCGTCTGCCGGTGTTGCCGCCCTTATCCAGGCGGCGGTGTCGGCGCCGGCTTTCATCGGCGTGCTGGTCATCTGGAAGCGGCCGTTCTCCCGGGAATTGAAATATGCGGCGCTGATTGCCGGCACGGTTCTGGTGACGCCCTATTTTCTGGTGTATGAGTTCCCGATCATGGCGATGGCGGGCTTGTGGCTGTGGCGGGCCGGCGTCGGGTTGGATCGCACGCTGATCGTGCTGTTCGCGGCGGCGTTTCTCGGTTTGTTCGTTGTCCACGCCCCGGTCTACGGAGTGTTGATGGGTCTTGCGGTGGTTGTGATTGTTTGGCGGGCGCGGCGGGAACAGGCGGCGTTTGGGGAGCGGGTGTGATGGCCGTGGCGGTGACGGGCATCTGGTATGACGCCGGGGCGGACCGGGAGTGCTCCGCCCGGTTGCTGGAGGATTTCGGCATCCTGCGCATCGAAGAGCCGCAGACCTCCGCGGCGCTGCGGCAGCTGGACGCGGTGGATGTGCGCATTCACCGGACACCCGGCGGCGCGGTGCGGCGTGTGGAATTCGCCGACGGGTCGGAGTTCGAGGCCGCCGACGCAAACGGCGGGCGCGCCGCTTCCGGCGGGAAAAACCGCGGGGCGCGCGCGGACCGTTCATGGGTATTTTCCATCGGCGGGCTGCTGGCGGCCGCGGCGGGGCTGCTCGCCCTCTATCTGGTTGTCTGGCCGGCGTTCGTGACCCTGGCGGTGGACGCGACGCCGCCGGTGCTGGTGGAGGAGGTGACGCAGTCAGTGACCAGACACCTCACCGGCGCGTTGGAGAACAGCCGACTGCCCGCCGAAGAGCAGGCGCGGATTTTCGAGGGGTTCCACAAACTGGCGGCGCTGACCTCCCGCGGCGCCGGCGGTTATGAACTCAATTTCCGCGGCAGCCGCGTCCTCGGCCCCAATGCCTTCGCGCTGCCGAACGGGCAGGTTTTTCTGCTGGACGACCTGGTGGACGTCAACCTCCATGAACCGGAACTCATTCTGGCGGTTCTGGCCCATGAAGTCGCCCACATCGAGAAGAAGCACGCGTTGCGCGGATTTTACGATAAACTGGGGATTGTGGTTGTCGGCGCGGTGTTGCTGGGTGGGGTCAGCAGCGCCGGCGACGTGTTGGCGGAAGGCATCAAGACCATCGTCATGGCCAATTCCCAGCAAGCCGAAATGGAAGCGGACCGCTATTCGGCGGATCTCCTCTACCGCTCGGGCTATGATCCGGTGGCGCTGATGCGCTCGCTCAGCCTGGTGGAGCGGCAGACGGCGAACCTGAGGGCAGGGAACTCGGTGCTGCGCACACACCCGCCAACCCCGGAACGTGTTGCCAGATTGAAGCAATACATCGAGCAGCTGACCGGGCGGCCGGTGGAATTCTGAAGCAAGCGGCGGTTCGGAAAACCGCCGGCACATAAAGCCTCTGCCGGTGGTGGTTCTCCATCATGAAACGCTGCAGGCGGCGCCCGGGGGCGGCGACTCGATTGACAAATCGCAAACGTTCTATTAAGTGGACATAATTCTTTTATCAGAACGAACCCTCCGCCCGCCGATGTCCGGTTTTTGTTGTATCGCAAGGCGCTCATGTGCAATTGCGGCCAAAGATGTTGACGGTGGTGTTTTGTTTAACGTTTATCCGCGCCGCTCCCGGGTCTGCGCCGGGCGGTCGCTCCGCAGTCCCGGGGAATTGCAACCATGACGCACACCGCTTCCGCCATTGCCGACATCATCCCGGAGGTCACCGCCTGGCGGCGGGATTTCCACGCCCATCCCGAACTGGGGTTTGAGGAAACGCGCACGGCGGCGCTGGTGGCCGAACGGTTGAGGGTCTTCGGGTTTGACGAGGTGGCCACCGGCATCGGCAAAACCGGCGTGGTCGGCGTGCTGAAGGGCAAACGCCCCGGCAACCGCGCCATCGCCATCCGTGCCGATATGGACGCGCTGCCTATCGAGGAAGCGACGGACCTGCCCTATACATCGCTCACCCCCGGCGTCATGCACGCCTGCGGCCATGATGGCCACACAGCCATTCTGCTCGGCGCGGCCAAAATTCTCGCCGCGACGCGGGATTTCGCCGGCACGGCGGTGCTGGTGTTCCAACCCGCCGAAGAGTTGGGGAGCGGGGCCGGCGCCATGCTGCGCGACGGCCTGTTCGAGCGCTTTCCGGTGGAGGAGATTTACGGCCTGCACAATCAGCCGGGCCTGGCGCGCGGGCGCTTCGCCATCCGCCCCGGGGCGATGATGGCCTCGGCCGACCCGTTCATCATCACGGTGCGCGGCAAAAGCGGGCACGCCGCATCGCCGCAGGAGACCATCGACCCCATCGTCACCGCCGCCGCCATCATCACGGGGCTGCAGACGGTGGTGTCGCGCACCGTCAACCCGCGCGACGCGGTGGTGCTCACCGTCGGTTCCATCAAGGCCGGGGAGGCGGGCAACGTCATCCCCGATACCGCCGTGCTGCTGGGCACGTTGCGCACGCTCAACAACGAGGCGCGGGTCAACGCCCAGGCCCGGGCCGCCGAGCTGGTGCGCCACATCGCCGCCGGGTTCGGCGCCGAGGCGGACTATAAACCGCGGAGCGGCGGCTGCCCCGTCACCTTCAACGACCCGGAGAAAACCGCGGTGCTCGCCGGCATCGCCGAAGCCGTCGCCGGGAAAAAGGCGGTGGAGCGCGACTACCGCCCCAGCATGGGTTCGGAGGATTTCTCCTTCCTGCTGGAGCGCAAACCCGGAGCGTTCATCTATATCGGCAGCGGCGACATCCCCACCCTGCACAACGCCGGCTTCAACTTCCCCGACGACATCCTGCCCCACGGCATCGCCCTGTGGGTGAAGACCGTGGAAACGGTGCTGAAGGGGTGAGGGGGAGGGAAGGCGTGCGGAAAACCCGCGTGAAACGCTGTTTGGAATGTCCATGTGCAGGTGCCGCGTCACCCACGAGCGAAGCGAAGCAATCCAAGCCGGGCGCCTCTCATATCGTATTGTTTTCACGGGTATATTTCTGGATTGCTTCGTTCCTCGCAATGACGCGGCACCAGCCGTGCGACACGTCAACCGGTGAAGCGGGTGGCGAAATTGTCCATCGTGTCCACCAAGTCCACCGTGTCCACTGAAACGCCCGCCGCCCACTCCGCCGTTTGGTGTGACGCACCGCCGGTGCCGCGTCACCCACGAGGAACGAAGCAATCCAGTGCAGCCACATTGGTTGACGTGTTGCACCGCCGGTTGGGCCGTCACCCACGAGGAACGCCCGGATGCGTGGCACACACTCCGCACTGAATCCCGAAGGGGTGACGGGCGTTCGGGTATTTTGGTGGACTTGGTGGACGAATCCGCGTGCTCCGCCGTTTGATGTGTCGCACCGCCGATGCCGCGTCATTGCGAGCGAAGCGGATGGCGAAATTGTCCATCGTGTCCACCAAGTCCACCGTGTCCACCGCGTCAAGAGGATGTTTTCCCAGGGGAGCGTTCCGAGCACGATTCGCAAATTTCGGGCATCTGCGCTGTTTGTCGACTTGCCGCGTGCGGTCATCAGGCTTATGATTTCCAGTATCGGGGAACTATGCGCCGGCGCTTTGGACGCAACGTACAACGGCAATCAAAAACTCTCAGCACTGCTGAGAGAATTGAGTTGGACGAATAATATTCTGATTATGGCGTGAAAAACAGATGAGGAGCTGGAGTGTTATCTTAGATTGGCGATTAAAAACCGATATCCGTCGTGACAAACCCCCGGCAAGACAAAAAAATAGCGGCGCCCAACATTTGTGCGCCGGTTATGACGATGGCTGGTGAAACAAGCATCTGCCCGGCTTCCGGCCCGCAACAACTCCGGGAAATATCATGTATCCGGCCGCCGCCGGGCCAGTTGGTCAGGCGCTTTCGGTCGGGTTTCGAAAAGGCCAGTCGATAACTGGCCTTTTCGAAGCCGGAGAGGTGAGCAACATCATTCCCGCCATTGCCGTGCTTCAAGGAAATGCCAACTGCGTAACACTCGTCTGCACAACGCCGCCTTTAACTTTCCAGACGACATTCTGCCCCACGGCATCGCCTGCGGGTGAAGACCGTGGAGACGCTGTTGAAGGGGTGAGGGGAGTTTCCCGCTCCCGTCGATATTTGCAACCTTTTCAACCGTTACAATTGATGATACGGCTTGTTTTCGCTGCGCGCAAACCGATTTTATCCGGGGGAGAGTTGAAAATGCAAGGGCAAGCCTTTGTTCAGGGTGAGATTTCGAGACACCTCAACGAGGTAGCCAATCAACTTGTCGTATTTCTGGAACGAATTCTGCCGCCGCTGTTCGGTGACTGGTGGAACAAAGCCGTCGTAAACACTCTATCGTATCAGCAAAAGGGAAGACTGGAGCAACGCGGAATCACCTCACTTGGCGGCCTGGACCTTGCCGCGCTGCTTCGGGTTTTTGACCAAAACTGGTATCAGATTTCGAGTAGTCTGAACTTGACCTCGGAAGCCCGGCACTTTGTCAAAGAAATGCAGACGGTTCGTAATCGTTGGGCGCATCCGGATACCAACGGATTCCCGGTTGACGATATTTATCGGGATTTGGACACACTCCAACGCTTCTCGATGGTGATCGGTGCCGATGAAAAGGTCATTCAAGGTTTGAAAGACACAAAATCAACCCTCCTTTCAATGACGTCCCGGCCACAAACAGCTGTTATGGAGGAAAAAGCCCCGATGGTGCCAGAACAGAAAGAGAATAAGGCAGAATTTGAACGTGGACAGATGGTCTTCGTCAAATCAAATCCTTCAAGCCGGGGAGCTGTAATAGATGTAATACCTGGTAAACCCGAGAACCGGTTCAAGGTTTTCATGGATGGTACGTCCCAGGAGTTTTACGCGTCTCAGTTGAAGGCCGAAGAACAGCGCGAGGTCAGAGAGGACGCTGTATCGTGCGATCAATTCCATGCACATCTCTCCGCGCTTCAGATCAAGTATCCGGGGTTGTCTACGCTCTATTCTCTCAATGCTGCCCGCGTGGACTTCATTCCCTATCAGTTCAGACCGGTATTGCGTTTTATTCGATCCGACCGCCCGCGCTTGCTTATCGCTGACGGCGTCGGTGTAGGCAAAACCATCGAAGCGGGGCTTATTTTGCGGGAACTCCAAGCGCGTCGCGAGATACGCTCCGTGATGATTGTCTGTCCACGGCCTCTGATCACTGAAAAGAAGTGGCTGAACGAGATGAAACGCTTCGAAGAGCGTTTTTGTCATCTCGATGGCCGAACTTTGAGGTTTTGCATCGATGAGATGGACCTTGAAGGGGTTTGGCCCGCGCAATACCAAAAGGTCATCCTTCCATATTCCTTGTTTGATGACTCGCTTTTGAATGGCTCGTCGCCCGGAGGGAAAGGCAAGCGCAGAATAGGTCTGTTGGATCTCGATCCGCCACCGCGTTTTGACCTGGTCATTGTTGACGAAGCCCATCATATCCGGAATGAAGAGACATTCAGCCACAAGGCTGTGAGGTTTTTCTGTGACCATGCCGAGGCGGTTGTTTTCCTCACCGCCACTCCGATCCAAACCGGAAACGATAACCTCTTTGTTTTGTTGAATACGCTTCGTCCGGATCTCATTATCGATCGGGAGAGTTTCGCCCACATGGCCGAGCCGAATCCGTTCATCAATGAGGCGGTGTCGGCCATGCGATCGCAGGAGCCGGACTGGCAACAGCGGGCTGGAGAGGCGCTCGACCATGCCGCCTCCACGCCTTGGGGGCAATCTATACTCCGGCACAGCCCGGATTTCGCCCGGATCCGAAAGGGGCTTTCAAGGGATGTCATCGAGCACGAAGAGCGTGTGAAGATGATCTCCGATACCGAGGGGATGCATACTTTCGCCGGGATTATCAACAGGACCCGCCGCCGGGATATCGGAACTGTCACAATCCGGAAGCCTGAGACTGTCTCCGTGCCGTTTACTCCGGCACAGCAGTATTTGCATGATGAACTGTTGAGAATCCAGGCTGATGTGTTCAGAAAGCTTCACGATGGTGCCAACGTTGTGTTCATGATGACGACCATCCGGCGGCAGGCGGCCAGTTGCCTCTTTGGTTTGGCGCCATTCCTCGAAGACATTCTCAATCGCCACACCGATGAACTGGCTTGGGAAGAAGCCGATAGTCCCGAGGTTCCTGACGGCGAAACGATCACCCCGATCGAGACCCAAATCCAGGCTTTGCTTGAACATGTGCGTTCCCTGGAACCGAAAGACCCCAAGCTGGAAGCTCTTCGCGATGTCGTTCGCAACAAGCAAAGCCTTCCGAACAACAAGATTATGCTGTTCAGCAGTTTCCGGCACACCTTGCAATACCTCTTCGACCATCTCAGCAAGGACGGTTTTCGCGTTGGGGTGGTTCATGGAGGGACCCCGGACGAGGAACGGGTAGCACTTCGCGAACGCTTTGAAAAGCCAAGGGAAGATGCCGATTGTCTTGATCTGATGCTGTTCTCCGAGGTTGGTTGCGAAGGTCTCGATTATCAGTTTTGCGATTGTATCGTGAACTATGATCTCCCATGGAATCCCATGCGAATCGAGCAACGTATCGGCCGTATCGATAGAAACGGTCAGAAGAGTGAGAGCGTCGCCATCGTCAACTTCGTTACGCCCGGGACTGTAGACGCCGATATCTATGAGCGGTGCCTGATGCGCATCGGGGTATTCAACAGAGAACTTGGAGGGAGCGAGGAAATACTCGGGGAAATCACCCGCGAGATCACAAACATAGCGGAAAACTATAAACTGACTGAAGATGAGCGCAAAAACAAGTTTCAACAGTTGGCCGACAACAAAATCCGGCTTATCCAAGAGCAGGAGGAGCTGGAGCAAAAGCAGGGGGAGTTGTTCGGCATTCGTCTTCCTCCTGATCAGATGAATCGTGAAATAACCGATGCGTCGAGTTTCTGGCTGTCTCCGGCATCACTCCGCAGGTTGGTAACTCTATACCTGCAGCGCGTATGCAGCAAAGATCAGGAGTTTATTTTGGGAGATGGTCCGCTCAAGACACTCCGGTTGTCCCAGGATGCCCGGAGCGTTGTGCTGCAGGAATTTTTGAAGATTCCCAAGCAAAGTGATTCTGTGTACCGTGAGTGG
>JAISTL010000165.1 GCA_031272615.1 Methylobacteriaceae bacterium
TCCTGCTCCACCGCCAGCACCCGGGCGGCGCCGGCGGCGAGAATCGCCCGGGTCAACCCGCCGGGGCCGGGGCCGATTTCCACCACCTCCCGCCCGTCGAGGGGGCCGGCGGCGCGGGCAATGCGGGCGGTGAGGTTCAAATCGAACAGGAAGTTCTGGCCGAGGGACTTCTTCGGCCGCAAATCCAAGGCGGTCACCACATCGCGCAGCGGCGGCAGGTCATCGATTTGCGCCATCATCTCCCCCGCGGGCTTTGCCCCCGCTCACGCCTTCTTCTCCCAGCGCCCTTCGGCGGTCTGCTGCCAATAGGTGATGGCGTGCCCGGCATCACGGCAGCGTTTCCACTGCTCGCGGGCGCTCAGCAGGCTCTGCTCGAAGCGCCCGTCAAAGAGAACGACAATGCGCTCATACGAGCCGATGTCCTGCGGCTCGGCCACATTGTCAATGAGAAAGCGGATGTTCGCGCGGTTGGGGTTGCCCTCGTCGGCGGCCAACACCACCGGCTGGTCGGCGGCGTCGGCCTGGGACGCCAGCCCGTGGGGCAGGAAGCTCTCATCGGAATAGGTCCACAGCAGGTCATCCAGCGCCCGGATGCGTTCATCACCGGCGCCCTGAACCGCCACGCGCCAGCCCCGCTCGAGCGAGCGCACAATCAACCCGGGCAGAACCCGCTCCAAAGGCTGACGCTGCAACTGATAAAACAAAACCTCGGTCATGGACGCCAACTGTGTGGATTTTGGAATTTCAGATTTTGGATTTTAGAAGTCCCCCCGGCATAAACCGGCGAAAAATCTGATTTTCCGCATCCCAAATCCCAACTCCTTATTTCTTCTCGCAATTGTCCCGCACGAAGCGGTCCAGCAGGTGCACGCCCCAACCCGAGCCCCAGCTGACGTTGGTATCGGTGGCGGGGGAGTCCATGGCGGTGCCGGCGATGTCCAGGTGCACCCACGGCACATCGTTGACAAAGCGGTGCAGGAACGCCGCCGCGGTGCAGCAGCCGGCATGGCGCCCGGCGGAATTGCGCAGGTCGGCAAATACGGAGTCCACCGCCTTGTCGTAGGCCGGGTCCACCGGCATCCGCCACACCTTTTCGCCGGTTTTTATCCCGGCGGCCTTCAGTTGCTCCGGCAGGGAGTCGTCATTGGAGAACAATCCGGCGTATTCCTGCCCGAGGGCTACCATAATGGCGCCGGTCAACGTCGCCAGGTCGATCATGAATTTGGGTTTGAATTTGTCCTGGGTGTACCACAGCAGGTCAGCGAGGACGAGACGCCCCTCGGCGTCGGTGTTGATGACCTCGATGGTCTGCCCGGAAAGCGAGGTGATGATGTCGCCCGGGTGCACGGCGTTGCCGTCCGGCATGTTTTCCACCAGGCCGATGACGCCCACGGCATTGACCGGCGCCTTGCGCGAGGCGAGCGCGCGCATCAGCCCGGTGACGCAGGCGGCGCCGCCCATGTCTCCCTTCATGTTTTCCATGCCCGCCGCGGGTTTGATGGAAAGGCCGCCGGAGTCGAAACAGACGCCCTTGCCGATGAAGGCTACCGGCGCCGCGCCCTCGCGGCCGCCGTTCCAGCGCATCACCACCACCCGGCTCTCCCTGGCGGCGCCGCGGCTGACGGCGAGAATTGCGCCGAAGCCGAGTTTTTTCAAGGCCTTTTCATCGAGGATGTCCACCTCGACGCCCAGTTTGGTGAGCTCGGCGGCGCGTTTGGCGAACTCCTCCGGAAAGAGGATGTTGGCCGGCTCGTTGACCAGGTCCCGGGCGGCCAGGACGCCGTCCACCATGGCCCGGTCTTTCTTGAATTCGTTCGCCGCAGCCTTCGGGTCTTCCGTCAACACCTGCAGGGTGGCGAGGGCGCCTGCCTTCTCATCCGCCGCCTGTTTTTTCTTCCCGGTCTTGTAGCGGTCAAACCGGTAGAGGCGCAGCAGCGCGCCCGCCGCCAGCGCCGCGACGTCGGCGCCGGACACGGTGAGGCCCGGAAAATCCGCCACCACACTCAGCGATGCGCCGCGCACATGGGAGACGCAGTATCCACCCAGCGCGTTGAACATCGCCTCGTTGACCGGCGTTTTGCGCTCCGCGGCACTGCCGATGCCGACAACGGTGAGGCATTCCACCGGCAGTTCCGACGAGGCCGGAATCCTCAGCGATGTCTTGAATTTTCCTTTGAACTCCTCGGCTTTGGCGGCTCTTTCAACCACACGTTCGGCGTTTTTGCCGAGGAGCTTTTGCGCGTGCCCGCCCAGTTTCAGGGTTTCATCAACAAAAACGACTGTTTCCTGCGCCGGAACGGCGTCGAACAGGTCAAACAGGACCTTTCTGGTGTCTTTCATACTGGCCTCGTCAAGAGAAAACTGCGAATTTCATAAAGTGTCAGGAGCGACTTCGACGCAATACACCGCTTCCCGGCCGTATGCCAATGCAAAATGACAAAACCCGGGAAGACCTGGTGGACACGATGGACAGGGTGGACATGGGTGGATAATTTCTCGGAAAACAGCAAATCAAGACCGGTAAATTGTCCACCACGTC
>JAISTL010000170.1 GCA_031272615.1 Methylobacteriaceae bacterium
GCGAAAGGCCCCGGACATCAGAATGGCGATGCGTTCACCGAAAACATTGAGCAGCCGGTTGTTCCACAAGATAATAAAGCCGATGACGCCTGAGCCATCCCGGTGGAAACGCAGATACCCGTCCCGGCCACCGGGGAAGCTGAATGAAACCACGAAGAAATCCGATTTTTGGGTGGAATAGTGGATGACTACACTGGTCCCCTTGAATGTGCTCAGGAACGCTTCATACGCGCCCTTGACCGTCCCCGAATGGTAAGAGTAGCGAACAGAAACATCTCCAAGTTCCGCCGGACCGGCAAGGTTAAGTTCGTATGGCTCGGATATCTGCCGGGAAAGAGCGAGTCCCATCGGCACCCATAACTTTCTGGGCCGTTGATGGTGCTGAACCTCCTGGAACCCCCAGATATGAAATAACAGTGACGCCTGCCGCGTGAGAAGGGTTATCGTCTCATCGGAAAGGTACCCGTTGGGAACGAAGCCGTAGTCGCTCTGGAATTTCGTGATCGCCTGATATAACCGCTTGCTGAAGTTGTCATTGGGAACCGCGTTCCAGTGTCCGGTGGCGACAAGACATTGCTGCAACAGAATTCTGTCTTTCCAGCTCAGCGAAGAAAACCTGTCCTTCGCCATATCGTAGGCGTGGTCGTTTTGGGCGAACACGGGAAGACCGGACAAACACAAGGCCAGCATCAGCCAAATCAGCACCCGGTTCATCGTCCGGAGGGATTTGCCATCAAGCATCCTCAATTCCTCCAGTTCAGTTGTCGCAAAAAACTTCAGTTAACCCACAAGCAGGTTTATTTCTAGCATATTCGCAAACCGCTCGCCAGTCTCGTCTTCGTTAAGGTGCCGGCGGTTGTGAAAGCGCCTGTTCGCCCCCGCCAACATAAGATCCGTGAACGGAGCGCAAACCGGCTTCATCAAAATGCAGCAATTCTTGGCCGGGTTGCCGCCCCATTCCGCCGCCGCCGTTTCGGCTTCGGTGAGGATGGCAATGCGGCGCTGTTCGGCTATGTGGCCTTCAAGCGTGTCGCGCTACCGGTTGGAGCGGGCGGCGTGTTTCTCCAGGTAAGGCCGGGTGAACTCCAGCTTTTGGGCGGCTCGCCCATGATCCGGGTTTCGAGGATGGCGCCGGTGAGACAGCCTTCAATGGCGCGTGTGATATACATTTCCTGCGATTCTCGTGTATTTTTGAGCGCTGGTTTAAAACACACGAAATTTCGAAGAATATCAAGGATAGAAACGATTTGCGGAAATGACGACGGCCGGGGTTTGCCCGGCCGTCCGATGGAAATGAAAACCCGCTCTTACTCCGTCGGCGCCGGTTCCTCCTCGGTGGCGGGAGTTTGCGGCCTGGCCCGGTAACGGCGTTTCAGCAGGGTATAGACCAGGCGCGCCGCCTGCACTTCGCCGCCTTTCGGGCGGCCGGGCCGGGAATAGGGCGTCCAGGCGAAAATGTCGAAGTGCACCCAACGCGTTGACGGTTCAACGAACCGCTGCAGAAACAGCGCCGCGGTGACGGAACCGGCATAGGGGGCGTTGGAGGAGTTGTTGACATCGGCAATCTCCCCGTCGATGTAGCTGTTGTAAGGCGCCCACAGCGGCATCCGCCACACGGGATCGTGGATTTCCATGCCGATTTTCTGAATCTGATCGGCCAGTGCCGCGTCCCGGGTGTAAAACGGCGGCAGATCCGGCCCGAGGGCGACGCGGGCAGCGCCGGTGAGGGTGGCGAAGTCAATCAGCAGATCGGGTTGTTCCTCGTCGGCAAAGGCAAGGGCATCGGCGAGAATCAGGCGGCCTTCGGCATCGGTGTTGCCGATTTCCACCGTCAGCCCCTTGCGGCTTTTGATGACGTCGCCGGGGCGGAAGGAGTTGCCGGAAACCGAGTTTTCCACCACGGGAATCACAACCTTCAGGCGAACCGGCAGTTCGGCCGACATGATCATGTCGGCTGCCGCCAGGGCCGCCGCGGCGCCGCCCATATCCTTTTTCATCAGCTGCATGGAATTGGACGTCTTGATGTCGAGCCCGCCGGTATCGAAGACAACGCCCTTCCCCACAAGAGTCACCAGCGGGTGTTCCTTGTCCCCCCAGGTGAGGGTGATGAGGCGCGGCTCTTCGTCCCCGGCGCGTCCGACGGCGTGAATCAGCGGAAACCCCTTGTCAATCAGCCTGCTGCCGGTGACGACCTTGAATTTTGCCTGGCGGGATTTGGCGAACTTGACCGCGGCGGATTCCAGGGAATCGGGGCCGAGGTCGGAGGTCGGGGTGTTGACGAGGTCCCGCCCGAAGGCCACCGCTTCAGCCATGCGGAGCATATCTTCACTGTTGACGCCCCGCGGCGTGACCAGAACCGCTTCAACGGCCGGTTTCGATTTGTAGCGGGTGAAGGCGTAGCTGCCGAGAAGCCAGGAGAGCGCCGCGAGATCGGGCTTGGCCGGGGGATCGGCGAACTTGTAGGTTCCGGCGGGAAGAACCGTCGGCAGCGTACCGAAAATGAACGGGTCATAGGCGGGGTCATCGGGAGCCGCCACGCCGAACAGCACGCCGCCGACGGTGCCTTTGCCGTTGAGCGCCAGCAGGTGGTTCCCCGGTTTCGGCCGGAAACTGTGGGCCCGGGCCGCGGCGGCGACAAAGTCAGGAAGGGCGGACAGGCGCTCCTCCCACTCGGCGGCGGAAACGAGATAAACGGGAATACCCGACGAGCGGGAGGAAACAAGCGGCGGAAGAGACACGGTGATACCCTCGAAAATGAAAAATGAGGCGAAAGGGGTTTCGCCTCATTATCACACTCACGCATGACGTAAAAGCAATAAAGCTTTTGCCTTACAGCTTTTGATTGTATTCGCCGACCTCGGGGTTGACGCGCAGCACCTTGTCGACGGCCTCGAACATGTCACGCATGCGCTGTTCCGACACCGGGCTTTCCACCACCACCACCAGTTCCGGTTTGTTGGAGGACGCGCGCACCAGGCCCCAGGTGCCGTCATCGGTGACGACGCGCACGCCGTTGACCGTCACGAGGTCGACGATGGAATGGCCGCCGACTTTCTCGCCCTTGGCATGAAGGTCCTTGAAGCGCTGGATGACCTGGTCCACCACCCCGTATTTGACTTCATCGGGGCAGTAGGGCGCCATGGTCGGGGAACCCCAGGTTTTGGGAAGGTCACGGTAGAGGTCGGCCATGGTTTTGGTCGGGTTGTGGTCAAGCATTTCGCACACCGAGAGGCCGGTGACCATGCCGTCGTCATAACCGTTGCCCAGCGGCTTGTTGAAGAAGAAGTGCCCGGATTTCTCGAAGCCGGCCAGCGCGCCGAGCTCATTGACCCGGCGCTTCATGTAGGAGTGCCCGGTCTTCC
>JAISTL010000194.1 GCA_031272615.1 Methylobacteriaceae bacterium
GCGACGCTGACCTCGGCCATCGGCGAAAAAAGCCATGAAAGCCAACACGTGCACTGGAAGACCATCGACGCCCTGCTGGATTATTTCTATCGCTATCGCGGCATTTACAAAATCAAGGCGCCGATCATCGGCCGCAATTTCCGCATGTTCTTCAATTTCATGCAGAACGCGCGTTTCGAGCTGGAGGCGGTGCTGCGCAACGAATGCGTGGTTCCGGGCGGCGGGCGCACCGATATTCTGGTGTTCACGTCGTTCTCGGACGACGGGAAAACCCCCGATACCACTTGGGAGAAATCATGATTCGTCATCCCGATGCGCTGACACGGGTGCGCTTCTCCACCCTTGTCGAGGGGCTGGAATACGCCGCGCCCATGGGTAAAGGCTGGTTTTTCCACAATGAATCCGGCCGGTTGGTCAGCGCCGTGTCCTATGCGGTGGCGGCGGTGCGGGCGAAACGGCAGGCACAGGCGCTGAACGGCCTCGGCTTTGCCCGCCATGCCCGGGTCGGTTTGATTGCCGTGGACAGCCCGGACTTTCTGGTGTCGTTTTTCGCCTGCCAATATGCCGGGCTGATCTCCTGTCCGCTGCCGACTATCACATATGTCGGCGGCCGCGAGGCCTATGTCGAGCGGCTGGGCGTATTGATCCGCAAGGCGCGGCTCACCGCGGTGATCGGCCCCGGCGAGCTCGGCGACACGGTGGAGGAGGCGGTGCGCGCCGCCGGCATGTCGGGCGTGCGGGTGTTGAGTTATGAGGAAACGGAAACCCTGCCGCCCAAGGGCGAAGTCGCCCCGTTGCGCAGCGATGACCCGGCCTATATCCAGTATTCCTCCGGCTCGACGTCGGACCCGAAGGGCGTGTGGCTCACCCAGAGCGCCATCACCTCCAACATCGCCATGATGCTGGAATTCGGCCTGGAGGCGCGGGCGACCAACGTCGCCGTGTCGTGGCTGCCGCTCTATCACGACATGGGGTTTGCCGGCATGGTGCTGGCCTCGGTGCTGGGCATCTCCGACACCCACTTCATCGCACCCTCGACGTTCATCCGCAACCCGGAAGTGTGGGTGCGGCTGATGAGCGAGAAACGGGCGCAGACCTCCTTCGCGCCGTCCTTCGCCTGGGCGATGGCGGCGCGGGTGCCGGACCCGGCGCGGTTCGACCTTTCGGGGCTGCGGATTGCCGGGGTCGGCGGCGACACCGTCCGTATCGAGGATTTGCAACAGTTTGCCGAAGCGTTCAAGTCGGCGGGATTCCGCGAGGAATGCTTTCTGCCGACCTACGGGCTGTCGGAGGCGGTGCTCGGCGTTGCCTTTCACAAAACCGGAACCGCGCCGGTGGTGCGCTCGCTGATGCCCGGCGGGCGGCCGCTGGTTTCCGTCGGCAAGCCGCTTGTCGGAGTCGAACTCATCGTCGTCGACGCCGATGGGCACGAGGTGGGCGAGGGGATAGTGGGGTTCATCTGGGTGCGGGCGCCGCAAATCTGGGCGGAGTATTTCGATGATCCGGAAGGCTCGGCGGCCAGCGTCCGGCGCGACGGGTTCCGCGATACCGGCGACATGGGCTGTTTCATCGACGGCAACCTGTTCATCACCGGGCGTTCCAAAGACATGATTTTGATCCGCGGCCGCAATATCTGGCCGCAGGATATCGAACTCGCGGCGGAGAAAGCCGTGCCGGGAAGCATGGCGGCGGCGTTCTCGGTGGAGGACGCGGATGCCGAGAACGTCATCTGTTTCGTCCAGACGCCGGAAGCGGGGGAAGCGGACACCCGCGGGTTTGTCGCCGCCGCGGCGGAATCCGTGTTGTCGCGCGTCGGTGTGAGTGTGGAGGTTGTGGTGGTGCCGCCGGATACCATCTCGTATACCTCCGCCGGCAAGCTGTCGCGCGCCGCGGCAAAGGAAATTTACCTGAAACGGTTCCGGAGCGCTCCGGACCAGCCTGAAACCTGATTGAGCAAGGAGAGCATCATGAGTGCATTGCGTGAAGCGCAGGAAGTTGTCGCCGTCGCCCTGAAAATCGCGCCGGACGACATCAAGGCCGATGATTCCATCACCACCTACGGCAAGCTGGACAGCGTGTCCTTCGAGCGGCTGGTGCTGGAAATCGAGGAACGGCTTGACCGCAAGGTGCGGGCGGTGGACTTCCTCAACATGAAGACGGTTCAGGACCTGGCCGATTACCTCGAAAAACAGCGCGCCGGATAAGCGGTGCTTATGTCGCACCCCTTGTTTTCCAAGGAGTTGCCAGTGATTATCCCCCGGCAAGGCGCCGGGGGAGGTCGATTTTGTGCGGACACGCCGCGAATGTGTGTTATACTCTTGCCATACCCATTGAGTTGAAGCGTTTGGAGGATTGCCATGTTCAAGAATATTCTGGTACCCGTTGATCTGGCTGATGTTGAAACCTCACACAGGGCGATCGAGATTG
Organism: Methylobacteriaceae bacterium; assembly: GCA_031272615.1. Taxonomy (GTDB): domain Bacteria; phylum Pseudomonadota; class Alphaproteobacteria; order Rhizobiales; family Beijerinckiaceae; genus Hohaiivirga. The sequence goes on from JAISTL010000194.1 coordinate 2,428, forward strand.
CGTCCGATCTCGCCAATTCGTCGGGCGGAACGGTTCGTCTGCTGTATGTGCGCTCCATTCTTCCGGTCTCCTATATGGAATTTGTTCCCCCCGCCTTCGACGAGGAGCAGATCGAGGAAACCATGACGGCGCTGAAGGCCATCGCCGCCGATATCCAGGTGCCGGCGGAGCGGGTCTCCGTGGCGGTGCGCGTCGGGGCGGTATACAATGAAGTTCTGGACGAAGTCGAGCAGCAGGGCATCGATCTGGTGCTGATCGGCTCCCACCGGCCGACCATGGCCACCTATCTGCTGGGGTCCAACGCCGCAACCATTGTCCGCCACGCCAAGTGCGCGGTGCTTGTCATCCGCTGATTTGAAGCGGCGGACGCGCCCAGCGCCGGGTCACATCAGTGCGCGGCGCCGGTTTCATGCCGGGCGCGGCCGGGAAGGGGGAGTTCCTCCTCATCTTCCTCCACCTCCACCTTGGGGCGGATGGCGGCGCGGAATTCATCGCGGCGCTGATGGATGGAGGCAATGACGACCCCCGCCGGAACGCCCATTTCCAGCAACAGGGATTCGGAGAGCTGCAGCGAGACCTCGATGGTCTCGGGGATGGCGTCGTCGATGCCGAGCTCATACAGCTTTTTGGCGTGGGCGGCATCGCGGGCGCGGGACATGATTTTCAGCCGCGGCTGGGTGCGCCGCGCCACGGTGATGATGGTTTCCACCAGGCCGGGGGTTGCCATGCTGATGACCAGCGCCTGCATGTTGTGAATGCCGGCGTTTTCGAGAATGGCGGCCTTGGTGGCGTCGCCGAAGAAAATGTTGACGCCTTTCTGGCGGCCGCGGGCGACCATTTCGGGGTTGTTGTCGACGACCATGTGCGGGATGTTGTGGCGGGTCAACATTTCCGACATCAGACGCCCGACGCGGGAATAACCGACGACAAGAACCCGCTCGCCGCCGTAATCCGGCTGGCGTTCCTTGATTTCCATGCCTTCCGACAGGGAGCCCGGCGCCACCTTTTTGTCCAGCAGGCGCAGCAGGCGCGCCAGCAGCGGCAGGGCCATCATCGACAGGATGACGATCATGGTGAGGTCGTTGGCCTGGTGGGCCGCCACCAGGTGCACGGGGGCGATGCCGAGGATGACGAAGGCAAACTCGCCGCCGGGGCCGAGCATCAGCGCCGTTTTGAGGCCATCGCGCAGCGTGAAGTCAAAATACTTGGCGATGGCGGTGATGATGACGCCCTTCACCAGCAGAAGCCCGGCGACGGCGATGAGAATGCGCAGCGGGTTTTCGATGAAGCTCAGCAGGTTGATTTTCATGCCGACGGTGGTGAAGAACAGGCCGAGCAACAGGCCCTTGAACGGCTCGATGACCACGTCCACCGCCCGGCGGTATTCGGTTTCGGCCAGCAGCAGGCCGCCGAGGAAGGCGCCGAGCGCCATGGACAGGCCGAAGGCGGCGGTGGTCATGGACGCGGCGATGACCACGAACAGGCACGCCGCCATGAACAGCTCCTCGTTTTTCAGAATGGCCACCGACTGGAACAGCGGGCGCAGCAGCCAGCGGCCGATGAACAAAATCAACGCGATGGCGACGGTGGCCTGGCCCATCACCATGTAGAAGGAGTTCATCATGTTGCCCTGGTCAGGGGCGGAGAGAATGCTGACGGTGAACAGGATGGGAGCGACGGCGAGATCCTGGAACAGCAGAATGGAAAAACTCAAGCGCCCTTCCGGCGCCTGGAGCCGCTTCTGTTCGGCGAGAATGGGCAGGGCGATGGCGGTGGTGGAGAGCGCCAGCGCCAGGCCGATGATGGCGAGGGAATGGGTTTTGGTGGTCGGGTCAACCAGTTTGCCGAGCAGCGCGATGACCAGGGCGCAGATGATGACCTGCATGGTCCCGGCGCCGAACACATAGCGGCGCAGGGCGCGCAGGCGTTCCCACGACAGTTCCAGCCCGATGGTGAACATCAGGAACACCACACCGAATTCGGCGACGGCCTCGTTGTCGGGGCTGTGGTGGAAGGTGAACAACTGCACGACGGGGTAGCGGTCAACGAAGTTGCCCAATCCGAAGGGCCCGAGAATGGCGCCGATCACCAGATAGCCGAGCACCGGGCTCAGTTTCATGCGCGGAAAGAAGGGAATAATCACCCCCGCGATGGCGAAAAAGAGCAGCAGAGTGCGGTATATCTCCGGAAATTCCATTGTTCCCTCAAAACGGACAAAGCATCGCAAATAACATGAGAGGCCGACGCAAACGAAAAACGCTGCCGCTCATACCGATATATGGCGCCGAATTCCGCCGAACAAGCATCCCGGGCATTTCGCCGCGATTGGCAAAACCCCGGAAACACCCGGTCGCAAACCGGCGTCCCACACTCAACCACCGCCGCTTGTTGAAACCCTCCGCCCATGGCGGGCGGCGGGCCGCGAACCGGCGGACCCCGATACCCAACGTCTTCGGTGCAAACGTGTTTTCTCCGCCAAGGGAAAACTGCCGGGTTCGTGACGCACACGAAAAACCGGCCGGTTTCCTCTCGCGTTTCGGCGCCGGGGACGTTCAGTACGGGGGCCGATTCAATAAATGAAAGCTGCCTGTGGATACTGCACGGCGTCCCGGTTTCCGACGGAGGGAGAAAGAATCGGTCTGCTCAAACCAGTTGGGCAAATCATGCATGAATCACATACCGGAATATGTAGTTCATTCTGCCTTTTTTGACAATGAATTGTGCCGATATAAGGGCAAAAGCAAAAAAAAGCACAAATTGTGCTTAATTCTTGTAAAAAACCCGGCCGAATGTCGGCGCGCCCGGGACGGCGGATGCCCTCGTCCGCCATCGTGGCCCGGTAAATCCGCCGGCAAAGCCGGAACGCCCCGGTGGACACGGGTGGACATGGTGGACTGAAACCGTACCCCGGAAAGTGGACACTATTGCCGGCAGTAAAGACGATCGGTCCTGTCCATCGTGTCCACCGTGTCCACCGTGTCCACCAAAAACGCCACCGTCCACTCCGACGGTTGACGTGACGCACGGCCAGTGAGGCCGTCATTGCGAGCGAAGCGAAGCAATCCAGCCTTACATCGTGTGTATTCTCTTGAGTTTACAAGGGATTAGCCTGGATTGCTTCGCTTCGCTCGCAATGACGGCGGCGCCGGAGGTGCGACATGTCAACCGCTGGGGTATGTGGCTGAACTGGATTGTGTCGCTTCGCTCGCGGGTGACGGGCGCCGCCGTCCACCTGGCCCCCGGGATTCCCGTAATCGTCGCCGAACTGCCAAATACGCCCGACACCCGAAGCCCCGTTTGTCACCCAGTCTTTTTTATCAACTGTTTGCGGGTTTGTTTTGGACGTATCATACTGCAGTCCGTTATACAGGCCTTTCCAGCCCGTCACTCCGGCGGCAATCGCCGGCGCGAAATCCAAAAAATCACTGCTCGACGCATCCGACCCGCGATAAACAATGTAAATCGTACCGTCGATCTCAACCACACGCGCGCAAAAGCCGGTGGAGTAGTTGTAGTAGTAGCCGT
>JAISTL010000217.1 GCA_031272615.1 Methylobacteriaceae bacterium
AAGTTGCGATTCGCCCAGCGTACTGCCCGCTGCCAGCCCCGCCTGGAACACGGGCGAATCGAAGAGATCCGTCTGCCGGGGCAGGCTTTCCGCCATCGCCGGACGCCGCTGCTGAAACACCGGGCCGGGGCTCCCGACGGCCGGCGCGGGAGTAGGAACGGGAGGCTGTGCGGCCTCTTCCCTCTCAACGTCTTTGTGATAAACCGTTTTATCCGGATAGGGCAACGGATCGAACTCAGCGGATTCCGCCTCTTCGTCATCGCCGGCGGCCGGCAAATCGTAATTCAATTGCGACTCGCCGGCGGCGCCGATTTCCCGCACCGCGGGAACGCCCGCCTCCCTGAGGATGTTCAGCACGCCTTTGATTTTATAGCCTTCGTCATAGAGCAGCGTCCTGATGCCGCGAATCAGGTCCACGTCCTCCGGGCGGTAATACCGGCGGCCGTTGTCGCCGCGCTTGGTCGGCCTGATTTGCGGAAACTCTTTCTCCCAATACCGCAAAACCGACTGCGGCAGCTCAAGCTCCTTGGCTACTTCTCCGATTGTCCAGAACGCTCCCGGTTCTTTGTCCATGAAAGTTCTTTGCCCCATTCACCTGCGAGCCCGCGCGTCATCCGGACGGAACCCGGCTCCGCCCGTACGCTCCCTTGCGAACCGTGGAACGGCAAACCGGAACTAAATACCTGTGCACAACCCGTCCCCACCCGACGGATCAGCACAGTCAACACACAACCGGCGCCCGAAGGCGCAGGCGAACGTCAGTCCTCGTCAGGGGCGGTTTTGCCGTTGATTTTTGCCTTCAGCACATTGGACGGCTTGAAAACCATTACGCGACGCGGGGTTATCGGTACCTCAACGCCTGTCTTTGGATTCCTTCCTATACGCTCATTCTTCTCGCGCACCATGAAAGAACCGAAAGACGACAGTTTCACCGATACCCCCGATACCAGGGAATTGGTTATTTCACCGAGTATTTCCTCGATGATTTCAGCGGATTCGACACGGGAGAGACCTACCTTCTGGTAGATCGCTTCCGTCAAATCCGCCCTTGTTACGGTTCGCCCTGCCACAACACAACCTCCTAGGCAACTTGATCAACCCGCTAACCCCGCGCGGAAATTAAGCCGTGCGAACGAGTGCGTCAATACTCCGACTCAAATTATTTTTGCGGATAAGGCAATTATTACCAGCGTATAAGACCGCTTGCCCAGCAAAACCCACCGCCCAAGGCTTCTATAAGAATCAAATCGCCTTTTTTTATGCGACCATCCCGCACCGCCGTATCCAACGCCAAGGGGATGGACGCAGCCGAAGTGTTTCCGTGCTGCCCCACTGTCATCACCACCTTGTCGGCGGGAATGCCGAGTTTGGCGGCGCCGCCCATGATAATGCGTTCATTGGCCTGGTGCGGGATGAACCAATCCAGGTTATCCACCGACAAGCCTGTGGCGGCGAAGGCGTCATAGACGACGTCGGCGGTGCCGGCCACGGCGAACTTGAACACGTCCCGCCCTTCCATGTGCACGGTTCCGGAGCTTTTGGTGGAGCTGACGCCGCCGTTGACATAAAGCTTGTCGTGATAGCGCCCGTCGGTGCGCAAGTGTGTGGAAAGCACGCCGCGCCCGTCTTCAGCGGCGTATTGCGCCTCGAGGATGAGGCAGCCGGCGCCGTCGCCGAACAGCACGCAGGTGGTGCGGTCCGTCCAGTCGATGATGCGCGACAGGGTTTCGGCGCCGAACACCAGCGCCCGCTTGAACGCCCCCGCCTTCAGGAACTTGTCGGCAATGGAGACTCCATAAACGAATCCGGCGCACACCGCCGACACGTCGAAGGCCGCTCCCTGATGTACGCCCAGCTTGTATTGAATCAGCGCCGCCGTCGACGGCAGCACCAGATCCGGAGTCGTCGTGGCGCAGATGATGAGGTCGATGTCGTCGGCGGTGAGGCCTGCGGAGGCCAGCGCCCGTTCCGCGGCCTTGACGGCGAGGGAGGATGTGGTCTCGTCGTCCGCGGCGATATGCCGCTCATGGATACCGGAACGCTGCACGATCCATTCGTTCGATGTCTCCACCATTTTTTCCAGGTCGAAATTGGTCAGGACCCGTTCCGGGAGATATGAGCCGCTGGCGCGCACAATGGTACGAAGTTGAGTCAACATCATATCCCCTCTTCTGTCGGGACACCGGGGACATGCAGCGCCTCGAATAATCCGCGGATTGTTTTTATAAGGTTATGTCGGACCATGTCGTGGGCAATTCCGATGGCGCAGGCGTAACCGATATCATCGGTGCTGCCGTGGCTTTTGACGACGATTCCTTCAAGCCCGAGGAACACGCCCCCGTTCCCCTTTCTCGGATCGAGCTTTTCCTTGAGGGCATCGAAAGCAGGCTTGGCGAAGGCGTAGCCCAGCTTGTTGCGCGCCGAACTCATCATCGCCTCACGCAAAAAAGATGTCAGCAGCCGGGCGGTGCCTTCGGCGGTCTTCAGGGCGATATTGCCGGCGAATCCTTCGGTGATGACGACGTCCGTCGTCCCCTTGCTGATATCGTTACCCTCGACGAATCCCTTGTATTCAAAGCCGACCGACGCCATTTTCTTCAACAGGCGGCTGGCCTGCTTGATGTTGTCCAGGCCCTTCACTTCCTCGGTGCCGATATTCAGCAGCCCGACCGTCGGGCAATCTTTCCCCAGCACGATTTTTGCCATCGCCGCGCCCAGCACCGCCATGTTCACCAGGTCCTCCGCCTCGGCGCCGATGCTGGCGCCGACATCGAGAACAATGCAAAACCCCTGCGGAGTCGGCCACAGGCATGAAATGGACGGACGGTCAACCCCCGCCATCGTCCTGAGGCATACCTTGGCCATGGCCATCAGCGCCCCGGTATTCCCGGCCGACACCACCGCGTCGGCTTCTCCGTCCTTCACCGCCTGGATCGCCCGCCACATGGAGGATTTGCCGCGCCCCCGGCGCAGCGCCTGACTGGGCTGATCATCCATCTTCACCGCCACATCGGTGTGGATGACGGTGGAAACCGCCTTCAGCGCCGGCGCCTTGTTCAGCAGCGGCTCGATCACCGTTTTGTCGCCATAGAGGCGGAACGTCAAACCCGGATGCTTTTCCAGCGCCAGGGCGGCGCCGGGAATCACCACGGCGGCGCCGTGGTCTCCTCCCATCACGTCCAAGGAAATCCTTACCGGTTGAGACATAACGCGATACTACTCTCCAAATACAATTCTTCCAGTCCGATGTCTTTATCCATTCCGGTGTTCGGGCAGGGCGTACCCCTCTTTCCCTCACGCCCCGCCCCGGATCTCCGCCCGGGTACGCGACCTCTTGTCATCACCATTTACCGGATATTTTTCAAAATGAAAGGCTTTCCGAAACAAAACAAACTCTCACACGGCTTCTTCAACAAAGTTATTGCACACATCCGGCGCCCGGGGCAAGCGCCGGAAGCCTCCGCCGCCCCTTTTCGCGCCCGGCAAAGGGGCTTACATATTCTTCAATGTTTCCAATCCGGAAAAAGGAGATGACTCCTGTGAATTATCCTCCGTATAGCTGAACACCGCCCCGGGTTTCCGCGGAAACGGATCGATGCCGAGGGCAAGGAACTCCGCCGCCAGCGCCCCGAGGTCAATCCGCCCGTTGACGATGCGGTCGGGTTCGTCCACAGGGTCGGCGGCGCCGTCGGCGAGGGTTTTGTCACTGACGAACACCACATCGACGGGTTCGGTAACCGTCTGGCTGAAGAGTTCCAGCGTGACTCCGCACTCCTGCACCACCTCCGCCGTCACCTCGCCCTGAACCCGGGCCTTGTCCGAATCCCCGGAGACATGCAGGTGCGCCGAGAAGCTGCCGATTTCCGGCACCTTGAGCCGCCGGGCCAACGCAACCCGGTCATCGGCATCGGTGGTGATGACCACGTCGGCCCCGTTCAACGGCAGTTTGTCGAGGGAAAACGGGCGGGAAAACTCGTTGACCATGGCGTCCTTCATCAAAAAAACACATATGCCGGTTATAAAAGCTGAAAATAACGTCCATTTCAAGGCGGACGCTTCTACAGCATTTACCTTGAAAACACAATGCTCCGGCATCGCCGGGCCGCCCGTGAAAATACGGTTTCCCCGGCGGGCGAATTATATTATACCCTGAAGGCCCCGTCTCCGGCCGGGTTTCTTCTCGTCTACAACGGAACCAACAGCATGGATGCTCGCCGTCGACATTTTATCTTCCGCGTTCTGCCCGCTGCGACTCTGGCTCTTGCCGCCAGCGGCTGCGCCATGAACGCCGAGGAGTTTCAGCGTGGATATGTGCTTGACGAGGGCGCCCTTGCCCGGGTGAAGCCGGGGATGAGCATGGAGAACGTGCTCGAAATCATGGGCTCGGCCACCGTCGTCTCCACCGTCGGCAACAAAAGCTGGTATTACATCAGCCAGACCACCAAACGCGGCCTTCACTTCATGGGCGAAACAGTCACCGACCAGCGCGTGGTGGCCATTTACTTCAACCAGAAGTCCCGGGTGGAGCGTGTGGCCCATTACGGCATGCAGGACGGCGTGATGTTCGACTTCATCGCCCGGCGCACCGTCGCCGGCGGCGCTGACCAGAACTTCCTCAATCAGGTGTTCGAGGGGCTGCTGCGGTTCTGACGGCGGCGTCCCGGCATCGCGGGTTTCGGTACAGTCGGCTCCGCATCGTTGCGGACATGAGTACGCATCATGGTTGGCGCATAGGTCGATGGCGACGGTTTCAATCAAATCATGAATTTCAAGGGGCAACCTCTCAAAGTACCCCCATTGGAGGCCCCAACTAAAACAGGAGCCTCCATGAGAATCAGAAGTTGCCGGCGCTACTTTTTCGAGCTCTGGAAAACATCTTTATACTGAATGAGGAAGTTGTACTCGTCATCCAGGTACTGCGTAGCTCCTGCTGCGTCTTTGAAATACGGAGTGATCAGAATCTTGTCGTATTCCGCCTTGATGTTGGGGCTTTTGGCAACTTTCTCAAAAGCAGCGGCTAGAGTTTTTACAACATTCTCCGGAGCATTCGGGGGCAATCCGACCCAGAACAGACGATCCGGCATCGTAACATCAATACCCTGTTCTTTGAATGTTTTTACATCGGGCAAACCCGAGAAGCGGTTTCCCGCTGGCGTCCCAAGAGCACGCATTTTGCCTGCCTGGAGATAACTGATAACCGTGCCGACCTGGACCTCAGTGATTTCGATATGTCCGCCAAGGATAGCCACGATTTTTTCCGCGATGCCGCCGACATCCATATTGTGCAACTCTACACCCGCTGTCCTTTCAAATGCAATCACATGAGCATGAGATTGGCTGCCGAAGTTCAGGCCGTTTTTCACCGTACCCGGGTGTGCTTTTGCTTCCTTGACGACATCGGTCATGTCCTTATTGCTCTGCCGATTAAATATTGCGTAGTCATGCGGCGTACTTGGTATATTGGGTCATAAAATACGACTTGATTCTGGCGG
>JAISTL010000222.1 GCA_031272615.1 Methylobacteriaceae bacterium
TGCTTCAGCGCCGGTTCCTCCTTGACGTCGGCGCAACCTGCCCTAGATTTTTGCGCGGACCGGCCTGTGCAGTTCCGAATTCGTGTATTTTTGCTTATTTCCTTGCCATAATCAGAATACACTCTTGCAAATTTCCAGCGATCTGCGAGTTGACGTAACGGAGCAATTACGAATTTTCACTAATCGTGTTCTTTATACTACACATTACGTAACTGAATTTCGGCATTTTGCGTCAAAATTAAAATAAAATCATTCCGTTGTCCAAACAATTAAACTTACGTAAGCATTGCATTTGCGAAAAAGTGCAATCGCTACGCCCAGAAATACTTGAATTGTCAGTTTTTCAATAATATTAGGTATAGAATTTAACTATTATCACTTCAGGAGCCAAGTTTCCCTGATACACTAGTCTTTGACCTCCGTCCCAACCCGCCGGTATGGTCGAAGACTCGTCGCGCTTTAACGCTTTCAACAGTCATCCCGCGGGCGAACACCCGACAATCCGAGAGTCATCCCATGATAGCCATCCGTCGGCCGTTGACGACCATCCGTTCCCTGAATACCCCCCGCCCGATTCGGCCCTGTGCCGGTCCGGCTCTCCACCGGGCGCCGCTTGGCGCTCTCCGCCATTCCGTTGCCCTGCCCGTTGCCGCGATGCTGCTGGCGTGCTCCGGCGCCGCGCGGGCCACCGACGTGTCGGGCACCTCGCCCACCGACTTGCAAACGGCGCTCAACGGCGGTGGAACCGTCGATTATGCCTCGAGCGGCACCTCGTTTGTCGGCGGTTCGGCCGACGCGGTTTTTGTCACCATCGACAACACCACCCTGGAAGGAACAGGCTCGGGTGACCCGCTCGCCGCCGTCACCAGCGCCTCGTCATCGATTCTCTCCCAGGCCCGCGCGCAGAAAACCGGCTCCGCCGCCGCCCTCACCTCGCTGGTCACATCCGGTACGGCGGGCATCGCCGTCCCTTCGGCATTTCCCGTTGTCACCAGTTCGGGCACACGCAACCACATCGGCGGCGCCGGCGACTGTTTCAACAACAACAACAAGCTGCTGGTCATTGACGACAACGTCACCGGCCTCACCCTCACCAAACTGCACATTGATTCGGTTACGGTCGTCTACACCGACATGCGTATTGTCAACGGCCTCATCGGCAACCGCAATTCCGAAGACAGCACCGCCTCCATGCGCGCCGTCACCGACAACGCCTTCACCAATCTGTCGGTGACCCTCGATTACAACGACAAAACATGGTATCTGGCCGGCGGCGGTGTTCTCGGCCTGCGCTCGACCGCCGGAACCGTCGAAATCAATGATGTTTCCGGCAACATTTTCAGCTCCATCAACGTCACCACCACCGGCACGCCGGAAAGCACATACCTCGAGGGCGGCGGCGTCATCGGCCTCGACGCCGTCTCCTCCCCGGCGGACAAGGTCGGCCATGCCAACCTCGAAACCCTGAAGGGCAATTATTTCACCTCCATTCACATCAAATCCGACGATCTCGTTCTCGGCGGCGGCCTTGTCGGCGTCAACAACAACAGCCAGGATGACACGTCCAAGGTTCAGAACACAACCGATTACACCTATGCCCGCATCGGTTCGGCCACCAACAACATTTTCGCCGGCGACATCACCGTGAGCGCCGGCACTTCGCTGCGCGGCGGCGGCGTCATCGGCCTCAACGGTTTGAGCAATGCCTCGGTGGAACTGGGCACCCTCGCCGGCAACGTGTTTTCCGGCGTGACCGTTGACGCCGGCACGTTCATCCGCGGCGGCGGCATCGTCGGCCTCGCCTCCAACGACAACGACGTCGCCGACCTTTCCGGCCTCACCGAACCCGATGCCGGCGCCGACACCATCGAAAAGGACATGGCGACGCTGGCCGCCGCCCTGCAGCACGCGCCCGTCACCCTCACCAACGCCTCCGACAACCTGTTCCTCGATTTGACGGTCACCGCGGGCACGTCCATTGACGGCGGCGGCATCATCGGCCTGCGCTCGGGCAACGGTCTCGCCACGCTGGAGACGGCGAACAACAACATCTTCAAGGCCCAGACCGTCACCGTGACCAACGGGAGCCTCACCGGCGGCGGCATCATCGGCGTATCCTCGCAACAGGCGTCCATGGCCAAAACCGTCACCGGCAACTATTTTGACGGCGCCGTGATCAAAGTGTCCGGCGGCAACCTGCGCGGCGGCGGCCTTGTCGGCATCAGCACGGTTGACGGCTTCGCGATGTCCTCGACCATTTCCGACAACACCTTCACCGCGTCCACCGTCGATGTCTCCGGCCGCATCACCGGCGGCGGCTTCGTCGGCGCCGGCGCCGAAAACGGCGAGGCCGGGTTCGATACGCTCTCCGGCAACAGCTTCACCGGCGCCTCCGGCACGCCCACCGTCCATGCCGGCGCCGTCTGGGGCGGCGGCATCATCGGCGCCGGGTCGCTGGGCGGCAACGCCACCATCGCCACGATGCGCGCCAACATCTTCAAATCCCTCACTGTTGAAGCGGATCACCAGATCATGGGCGGAGGCATCATCGGCCTCAGGTCCGACACCATGGCCGCCATCGGCACGGTTTCCGCCGATACCTTCAGCGGCAACACCATCAAGGCGGGCACCTATATTGACGGCGGCGGCATCATCGGCGTCACCGGCGCCTCGACGGCCGACCCGGTCGCCGGTATTCAACGCATTGAAAACAGTGTGTTTTCCAACAACACCGTAACGGCCGCCAACGGCCATGTGCTCGGCGGCGCGGTTTACAGCTACGGCGCAGCCGGGGGCTTCGTCATCAGCGATTCCTCCTTCCTCAACAACACCTTCTCGGCGGCCATCGCCACCCCCGGCGATTATGACGGCACGCCTCCCGACGCCAAAGTCTACGGCACCGTCACCGTCGACACCGGGTCCAACAACCCGCAAATCGCCGGGCAAACCCATGTTCTCACCCTGGAAGCGACATCGGGGCATTCGACGATCTTCCGCAACAACGCCATCAGCGACGCCGGCGGCAACCGTTTCGTCTCCCTCTACTTCGGCATCACGCCGGAGCTGACCACCGATGAGGAGACCGCCAAAATCACCGTGACGGCGGATCCGGCCGAAGCCGACGCGTCGCTGATTGTCGACGCCAAAAACGGCGGCACCGTCGCCCTTTACGACCCCATCGAGGTGAACCAGGATAACGGCAAAACCTTCAACATGGAGGTGAAGGGCAGCGGCGGCGACTTCATCTGGGGCGGCGACAACCGCGGGGTTGTCGACGCGCCGGGTGCGGTGACGCTGGATGCCGGCAGCACCACCACCCTGCTGCAGCATATGTCGCTGGATGCCACCCGCCACGCCTTCAACCTCAATTCCGGCGGCAGGCTGAACGTCTCGGGCCGCAACACCATGACGCTGCAATCGGCGTCGCTCAACGGCACCATGGACTTCAACCTCGACGGCACCACGGTGAACGATTCGTCCGACCCGCTGCTGACCATTCATGCCCCGCAGCCCGACGTCTCCGTTTCCGGCGCGACGGTGGTTCTCAGCAATCTTTCCGCCGGCCGGCAGCTCACCGTCGGCGATGAGTTCTATCTCATCCGCACCGACGGCAACGCCTATCTTTCGGGCGATCCGGCCAACAATTCGGCCTATGTCCGCCAGGGGCTGACCATGGGCTACGATTTCATCATCGACAAAAAGCCGACCCGTGTCGGCGGAACCGATCAGTGGCTGGTCGCCCGGCTTGCCGAGCACAAGGCGGCGCGGGAAACCAAGTCGCTGCTCCAGGGCCACCGCGCCAGCCTCGATTTCTTCGGACAGCGCTCCAGCTGGCTGGCCGACCACAGCTATCAATCCGCCGACATGGCGTTTTCCACCGTCGGGCCGGAGAAAAACTGGGTTCCCTTCGGCGGGGTCGACGCGTCGTGGTCCCACACCAACAAAGACGGCCGTGTCGATGTGCGCGGCGTCAACCTGATGGCGGGGGTGGCCGCCCGTCACCGCGGCGACAGGAGTGATCAGCTTTACGGTCTCTATCTCGAGGGCGGCGTCGCCGATTATACCACCCGCGATGTGTTCCCGGGCACCATCAACCCGCTGATTCGCGGCCATGGCGTCATCCGCTACATCGGCCCCGGCATCATGGCGCGGCAGGAATGGCACAACGGCTTCCGCCTCGAGGGGTCGCTGCGCGGCGGCTGGGCTGACAGAACCTACCGCTCCGATGATTACCGCGACGCCAACGGCACCGCCGCGGCTTATGATTTCAAGCACAGCTATGTCGCCGCCCATGTCGGCGCCGGCTACACTTGGAAGCTGGACGACAAAAACTCCATCGACTTCACCGGGCGCACCTATTATTTCCGCCAGTCCGGCGGCAACGCCACCTTGAGCACCGGCGAGCCGATCCATTTCGCCCACGCCGAATCCCGCAAGGTGCGGGCCGGGGCGCGTTACATCCATAAGCGGGATGAGCGCACCGAGTTTTACGCCGGCGCGGCGGTGGAATACGAGTTTGACGGCGCCGTGCGCGGAAGCGCCCGCGGCTTTGCCTTTGACCCGATCAAGGGCCGCGGCGCGTCGGGGGTGTTTGATGTCGGCCTCATCGTGCGGCCGTTGAAAGACAAGCGCTTCTCCGCCGAAATCGGCATTCAGGCCTATGTCGGCCGGGTCAAGGGCGTCACCGCCGGTATTCGCCTCGGCTGGCAGTTTTGACAACGAAAGGGCGGGCACTTGAGGCCCGCCCCCGACATCCCGCTCGAAACGGGCGTTTTCGTTACGGCCTGCGGCCGGGGCCGGCAAAGGCAGGCCGCGGCGGACGACCGGGCAACGTCACCGGACGCTGCGGGCCGGCGCCCGCCGCCGGAGGCCTGGGCTTGCCGGGCACAGCGGGTGCCGCCGGCTTACCGGGCGCGGCGGGCGGACGAACGCCCGGACGCGGGGCGCCGAACCGGTTGTTCCAATACGTCCGGTTGTTGTAGAACGGCCGCGTGCGGTAATGGCGGCCCCAATACCTGTCCAGATTGAAGGTGATCAGCGGAATGGAGAGCGCCGCGTACAGGCCCGGCGTCAACCCCGTGCGCCGGTTGTTGTAGGTGATCTGGATATAGTTGTGGGACATCCAGCCGCGCAGGCCGCCGTAAGAGACGTCGCACCAGGGAATGTCGTTGAGGCAGCCGCGGATATTCAGCGGCGAACCCGCCGGAACGGTATCGACAACCGGATAGCCCGTTCCCGGGCCGGATCTCAGATTGACATTGCCCGTGGTAAAGCCGTTGGCCGCCATCGCGCCGGCAGGAGCCAGCAGAGCCGCCATAAAGACGCATGTTTTCAATAACTTGTTCATTGTTAGCTCCGGAAATACTGTTATCGGGTCCCTTGATTGTACTGATGCAAATCCCCCATGAACCCGAGTGGGAGTGTTTGCCTTGGCTGACATCCGATGAACTATCCGATCGCCGTGACGAAAATAAGATAGTTCAAGGTGAAACAAAGGCAAGTGCGGCAATTTCATGGCATGGGGATAAATGGTAAATTCCCCGCAGGCAAAAACAGAGACTCACAGATGTTTTACGAGTTCATCAAGGGCCGCAAGCGTCCCGGCATCCGCCAGCCCGTCGACGCGGACGGGGTGGAAGTGGCGCTGGAACGCCCGGATGACGTTCCGTGTTTGGGAATCGAAACAATTTGTTACAATAATTTCGTAGCCTGCCGCCGCCAGTTTGCGCTGAATCTCCCCCACCATCGCCCCGGATGACACCCCTTCCGCAGGCGCCGGGTTCCGTGATTCGCGACTCAGCGGAATCGGCAGCCCGAGCCCTGCGGCAAACAACCTGGGCCACGGAAAGTGTTCGCCCGGATCGGCCTTGCGCTGCGGGGCGATGTCCGAATGCCCCAAAACCCGGGTGGCGGCGATACCGCGGCGCCTGACGATATCCGCCGCAAGCGCGATGACGGCCTCGATCTGCCGCCCGGGATACGGCGGCGGCACGGCGTCCCGCTCCGGATAATTATGGCCGCGGTTGCCGATCTCGATGCCGATGGACGAAGAATTGACATCGCGCACGTTGTGCCACGAACCCGCCCCGGCGTGCCAGGCGCGGCATGATTCGCCGACAAGCTGCACCACGACGCCGTCCTCCCGCACCAGGTAATGGCTGGACACCTTGGAGTCCGGGTCACTGAGCCGCCGCAGCGCTTCGTCGTCGTCGTCCATGCCGGTGTAGTGCAGCAGCACCATATCCACCCCGCACCCCGCCGCCCGTTCGTCAAAATTCGGCGACGGCACGAGCTCCGTCACGCACGCGCTGTCCGGAACGAGAGTGCCGCGCATCGCTCAGCGTGTTCCCAATTGTTTTAGGGCGGCGTCATAGGCCTGGCGGTTGGCGACGACCACCGGAGTCCCCCGCGGGTCACCGTCGTCCGCCGGTTTGTCGAGCCCCATATGCCGGTTGAAATAATAGAGAAAGGCCTGGCGCACCCGCAGCGTCGCCGCGCCGTCGCGCATGTCGTAATCCCGCGCGATGACGCTTTGCTGCGCCGGGCTGAGGCGCGGATTGGGAATGAGCTTCACGTCCACCAGCTTCCGCCAGCACGAATCATCGGCGCCGTCGAAAAGCGACGGCTGCAGGTCCCGCGTGCCCATGATCCGGGAAATGATGAAATCCTTGAAGCTCGAGCTGATGTGGCACCAGGCGCGCACATGCCAGCGGAACCCGTCAAACCCGAAGGCGTGGGGGCTGATGCGCCGCCAGATGGGCTCCGGCCGTTCGGCGCTCATCGATTGGTACAGGATTTCCACCGAAGCCTTTTCGCGCACGGCTTCGACGATGACCCTCAGCGCCGAGGCGTCAATCGGCCGGCGCGGCACCGGCATGGCATAAACCGGCAGGACCGGGCCCGATTCCCCGCCGACGGCCTCCTGCCCGGCCAACCGGGTGAGAAAACCGACGGGGTCCGGCTTCAGATAGGCCGGAGTGAAGGCGGCGGTCGGCACATAACGCTTCTTGTGCTTGTCGTACACCGTGTTGTTGGGGTGCAGCTCCTGGTATTGGGTGAGATCCTTCGATGCCTGGGGAACGGAGACGCCGAAATGCGAAATGAGATCGCCGCGATTGACCCCGCCGTCCCAAAACAGCTTAAATTCAAGGAATTCGAGCCGGCGTTCGTTGCTCCACCGCAGGTCTGATTGGGCGCCTGACATTATTTTTCCTCCATAGCGAAATACCCTGTTGACATAATAACTATACGGGTATATATAAAAATTGTGGATATGAGATATATCCAATGATTAACTCAATGGATTAATACACCATGCGTACCATAAGTTCAAGCACTATTTCACCACGACGGGAATTTGAACATTTTTTGCCCGGGGTGCCCGTGAATGACCGGCCGGACATATGCTGTCCGTGTGGGCGTTCGGCATATCCACGGTCGGCGTCAACGTTGCCGGAGGGCCGCTACACCCTTCCGGTGGACTTGGTGGACACGGTGGACTTGGTGGACTTGGTGGACAATTTTCGCCCCCGACTGATTCCACCACTCTCCGCAGCAAACGGCGAACAGCAAAGCCCTTCGCTGACACCGTGTGTCTGGGCCGTCGCATTATGTCCGGTTTCCGGGGTACAGTTTATGTCCACCGTGTCCACCATGTCCACCATGTCCACCAAACCCCCTCAGGATCACTTGTCTCCGACATTCAAAACCGCGCGGGAGAAACTCTCGGAGTTGACCGGATACTCCGTCAGGAGTATCATCAACTTCGAGAGCAGTGAACAACAGGGGATGAACACATACCGGTTGATATGCGCGGCAGTGGACGCCGGGGCGACCGGGTTCGACTGGGAACGGTCTTCCAAGGATTTGAACCCGACTTCGATTGTTGCGCTG